>JBAYJJ010000001.1:0-81329 GCA_041665165.1 Patescibacteria group bacterium
ATAGATCGCTTGGCCAGAAACCCAGTAGATGGCGGAAAGATACAATGGCTCCTGCAAAACAACGTGATCAAGCAGATTAGATCGTTTGAGCGCAGTTACTATCCCTCAGACAATGTTCTGCTTATCAGCGTAGAGCTGGGCATGGCCAACCAGTACATCCGCGACTTAGCGTTCAATTCCCAGCGTGGCATTAAATCAAAAGCAGCAACGGGCTGGTTTCCTGCACCCGCGCCAATCGGTTACTTAAACGTGACTGATAATGAGACTGGCACAAAAATAATTGCCAGCGATCCTTATAGATTTCCACTCATTAAAAAGATGATTGAGCTCATGTTAACGGGAGAATATAGCGCGCCTAAAGTCGTTCAGAAAGCTAACGAAGAATGGGGTTTCAGAATGCCGAGCGGCGGACCGCTGGGACGCAGCACATTTTATAAAGTCCTTACCGAGCCGTTCTATTACGGCAAATATAAATATCCAAAAAACAGCGACACCTGGTATGACGGCAAACATCCCGCAATGATTACCGAAGATCAGTACGATCGCATACAAGACATTCTTGGGAGAAAAGGCAAACCGCGACCGAAAGAGCATGAGTTTTCTTTTACGGGCATGATACGCTGTGGCGAATGCGGTTGTATGATTACGGCCGAAGAAAAAACCAAACACCAACAGAACGGTAATACCCATCACTATACCTACTACCATTGCAGCAAGCGCAAAGGTCCGTGCAGTCAAAAGTGCATCGAAGTTAAAGACCTCGAAAAACAGATTTCAGAAAAATTAGAAAACATAAAAATCCCAAAGGAATTCTATGATTGGTCTTTGATATGGATAAAGGCTGAGAACGGCAAAGAATCAGTAGATCGCAACACCATTCTCGAATCACAACAAAAGACCTACGAAGCAGCGGTTAAAAAGATTGACCGCCTGGTTGATTTGAGAATCTCAGGCACTATCAGCGAAGAAGAATTCGATAACAAAAGAAACGAGCTCATGAAAGAAAAAGCCCGTTTACAAACACTTCTTAAAACTACGGATCAGCGTATTGATACATGGATCGAGACAATAGAAAAAATATTGAAGTTTGCCCAGCATGCTCATGAAGTTTTCCCTGAGGGCAAGCTTTTAGCGAAGAAAACAGTACTTGCTGCGCTTGGTTCGAACCTCGTCTTAAAAGACAAAATACTTGATATAGACCTCACAAATTCACTCTTACCGCTTCAAAAAGTCGCGTCCTCTATACAGGCACACACTTCACAGTTCGAACCCCTCACTTTACCCGCAAATAAACGGGCTTTGGAGGAGTCTTACGCAAAAAGTACAAGTTGGCTGCCTTTAAATCATCGTCCTAAGATGACTTGGCCCAGAACTTGAGTTTCTTTAAGATTAGCGCTAATATAAGCCACATGACGAAAATCGCAATCATGGGCACTGGCATGGTCGGAGGCGCGCTCGACCGGTATCTGAAATCCATTGGCACCGAAGCTGGGCTATATGACCCGCCCAAGGGTTTGGCTGACCAGGATATTTTGGCTCAAGCTGACGTTATTTTCGTTGCCGTACCTACGCCTTATTACCTTGATGGCTCGGGTTTTGACGACTCCTTTTTGCACAAAGCCATCCAAGCCATACCCCAACCCGGAAAAACAATCGTGCTCAAATCCACCATCACTCCAGGCACGACCGAAAGCATGCAAGCAAAATATCCTGAGCACCGCTTTTTATTCAATCCGGAATTCCTGACCGAGACAACAGCTGATTTCGACATGGTCCATCCCAACCGCCAGATCGTCGGTTTCACGTCGCAGAGCCGCAAAGATGCCGAGCTGGTCATGGGCCTTTTGCCGCGCGCACCCTTCGAAAAAATCCTGCCTGTAAAGACTGCTGAGCTCATCAAGTACTTTGGTAATGCTTTTTATGCGCTCAAAGTCGCCTATGCCAACCAGATGTATGACTTGTGCCAAAAACTAGAAGTTGATTACGAACACGTAAAAGAATGCGCCCAGGCCGAACCAATGGTCGGCAAAACCCATCTTGAGATTTTCCACAAAGGCTACCGCGGTTACGGCGGCAAATGCTTGCCCAAAGATACGCGCGCCATCATCCAACTAGCCGAGAAACATGGGATTGACCTCTCACTTCTGAAAGCAGCCGAGAATTACAACAATCCGCTAGGCGCTTCCCAAGGCCTGAACATCCAATGGCTTGAGGGATCGCCCACAAAAAATTCATAATTCAAAATTCATAATTCAAAATTTCGTATATGGCATTTTACTTGGTTACGGGCGGCGCAGGCTTCGTGGGGTCAAACCTCACGGATGCTTTGATTGCAGCTGGCCATAAAGTGCGCATCATTGATAATTTTTCCACGGGCTTACGCTCCAACATCAATCCTCAGGCCGAACTGGTAGAAATCGACTTCACAGACCTCGCTTCCATTAAACCGCACTTCAGGGGCATTGACGGCGTGTTCCATGTCGGTGCTTTGCCGCGCATCCCATACTCGATTGAAAACCCAATTGAATCGACCCAGGCTAATCTGATCGGCACGTTGAATGTCCTCAAGGCAGCGCATGAAGCAGGCGTGAAACGAGTCGTCTATTCAGCTTCATCCTCGGCTTACGGAGACCAACCCGAACTTCCACTGCATCCGGCCATGCCAGCCAATCCGCTGAATCCGTATGCTTTGCAAAAATACGTGGGCGAAAAATTCTGCGAACAGTTCCACCGCTTTTACGGGCTGGAAACGGTTTCGCTCAGGTATTTTAATCTCTATGGCCCGCGCATGGCCGAAGAAGGCGCTTATGTGAGCGTGATAGCCACTTTCAAACGCCAAAAACTGGCGAACCAACCTTTGACCATAATTGGCGATGGCGAGCAAAGCCGCGACTTTACTCATGTGGGTGATGCTGTACGCGCCAACATGCTAGCCATGGAATCAGACAGAGTCGGGCATGGAGAAGTGCTCAATGTGGGCGCCGGAGAACAATATTCTGTGAATTATATCGCAGACGCATTTCGCCACGAAAAACAATATTTGCCAGCACGTCCCGGAGAAATCAGACACACCCGCGCCGACATTTCGCTGACTAAAGACATGCTTGGCTGGGAACCGCAAGTAAAATTCGAGGAAGAACTGAAAAACATACTCTCGAGGCTTTGATCATGAACATCAGCTACATCCAAAACATGCGTTTTCCGACCGAGAAAGCGCATGGTTACCAAATAGCCAAAACCTGTGAAGCTTTGGCCAAAGCCGGAGCCAAGGTCCAGCTTTGCGTTACGGACAGAAGCAAGAATACGATTGATCCATTCGAGCACTATCAGGTCGAACGCGTCTTTGATCTATTGAATTTCCCGGTATTTGACCTGGTGGGAAAAACACCGCTGTTCTTGAACCAAGCTGCTTTTTTGATCGAACGATGGACGTTCTTGAGATCAATCAAAAAAGATCTGGATAAGCAAGCTGATGTCTATTACACGCGCGACACCTGGATCGCGCCGAAACTGAAGAAAATCACGGACAAGCCCGTATACTTGGAATTGCATTCCATGCCCTCGAACAGCGCCCTGAAAAAACTGGGGGCTGTCGACGGCATCCTGTGCGTTACCAAGTGGATGGAAAGTGAAGTCAAGAAACAGCTGCCGAACATGCGGACGTATTTTTTGCCGGACTCAGTCGATTTGGCGATTTTCGATCCTGAACTCACCCGACAACAGGCTCGTAAAGAGCTCAGGATCCCGGAACAGACAAAAATAATAGTTTATGGCGGGCGTTTTTCCACCATGGAAAAAGGCAAAGGCCTGAGCCAATTGGACCAGGCTGTAGCCGAAATAGCCAAAAAAATCCCTGACCTCGCCTGCTACATGGTAGGCGGCACGGCCCAGGATTTCTACAAAGTGGAAAGCCGCGAACCAAGCCCTACGACGCAGTGCCTCAAATCCGTGGATCGCCCGACTCTGGCGCTGTATTATAGATCAGCCGACGTGCTGGCCATGCCTTTCCCCAATTCGCATCACTATGCATATGAAATGTCCCCGCTCAAACTTTTTGAATACATGGCTTCCGGGACTCCGATAGTGACCAGCGACTTGCCTTCGGTCAGGGAAATCGTGGACGAAAACAGCGCATATTTTTTTGAAGCAGAAAATTCAAGTGCCCTGGTCCAGGCACTTACGCAAGCTCTGGGAGATGCGGCCGGTTCAGCATCTAAAGCCTCAGACGCACGCCAAAAAGTCCAGGCCTTCACTTGGGCGAACAGGGCCAAACAGATCTTAAACTTCGTAAGTTGACTTGTCCTATGTTGATTGATGATAAATCCGCCTTGTATTGGGCCTCGGCTGCAGAATCCGTACAGTGGATGAGACCTTGGGAACAGTTGGTCAGCGGCGAAATGCCGCATGCCAGCTGGTTTGTAGGCGGACAATTGAATGTGTCCGTGAATTGTCTGGACCGCCATCTGGAGGCAGGTCTGCATAAAAAAACAGCCATCATCTGGGAAAGCGAACAAGGAGAGGTCTTGAGCTGGACTTATGAAAAACTTTCCGCAGATGTCCAACGCTGCGCTAATGTCCTGCGTTCTTCAGGCGTAAGCAAAGGCGACCGGGTCACCATCTACATGGGGCTCGTGCCCGAGGCTGTCGTTGCCATGCTGGCCTGTGCCAGGATCGGTGCGATCCATAGCGTCGTCTTCGGCGGATTTGGCGCAGATGCTTTGGCCACGCGCGTGAGCGATGCTGAGAGCTGCTGCATCATCACTTGCGATGCGGCTTATCGCAGAGGAAAAACATTGCCCCTTAAAGAAAACGTTGATAAGGCTCTAAAAACCTGTGCGACCGTAAAGCATGTGCTCGTGGTCGACCGCACTGGGTCAAACATCTGCATGGAACAAGGGCGTGACCTTTGGTGGCACGAGGAAATGAGCAAAGCGAGCGAAGTCGCTGAACCTGTTGCCATGGACTCTGAGGACATTTTTTTCATTCTCCATACTTCAGGCACGACCGGCAAGCCCAAAGGCATTGTCCATACTACGGCCGGATATCTGGTGGGCGTAACCTCATCTTTCCAACAGGTTTTCCAACCCCAAGCAACGGACATCTATTGGTGCACGGCTGACATCGGCTGGATCACCGGGCATTCATATGTTGTTTACGGGCCCTTGGCCAATGGCGCGACAATATTTTTATATGAAGGCGCACTGGACTGGCCTGATCCGGATCGCGTCTGGAGCTTGTGCGCAAAGCATAAGATCACTATTTTTTATACTGCTCCGACCGCCATCCGCTCGTTCATGAAATCAGGCTTTGACTTGCCCCAAAAGCATGATCTGTCACATCTAAGGCTCTTGGGCAGCGTGGGCGAACCAATCAACCCTGAGGCTTGGCAATGGTACAAAAATAAAGTCGGCCATGATCATTGCCCGATAATGGACACTTGGTGGCAAACCGAAACAGGCATGATCATGATTGCTCCGCCGTGTTCCCTTGACCAAAAGCCTGGTGCCGCGACCCAGCCTCTGCCGGGCGTGGATATCAGAGTGGTGGACCAAGCCGGTCAAACGCTTGGCCGAGATCAAGCCGGTTTCTTGGTCATCAGCCAGCCGTGGCCCTCCATGCTCCGCGGCATCTGGCATGATGAGGAGCGCTATCTGGAAACATATTGGAAACAGATAACAGGCAGTTATTTTACGCATGACCGCGCCAAGCAAGATGCTGACGGACATTATTGGATTTTGGGTCGCGCAGACGACATGCTGATCGTTTCCGGACATAACCTAAGCAATGCCGAAATCGAGGCGTCGCTGGGCCAGCACCCGTCCGTAGTCGAGGCTGCGGTCGTGGGCATACCCGACGAAATCGCCGGGCAAAAAATCATTGCCTTTGTGATACCTCACACCGGCGCTGTTTCGGACGAGGAGCTGGTCGTGGTGCTCAAAGCCCATGTCGGCGCATCCCTGAGCCCTGTAGCAAAACCTAAAAAAATCTTTTTCGTCTCAGACTTGCCCAAGACGCGCAGCGGAAAAATCATCCGCCGTCTGCTGCGCGCGCTTCTGACGAAAGAGGAAAATTCAGACATCACGACTTTGACCAACCCCGAAGCTTTGGCTGAAATCAAAAACATGATTGACTCACTGGACGATGCCGTCAGTACTCAGTGATTTCACCAGGCCTTGATTGCGCTTGATCTTGATGTTTTTTTCCATTACTTCCGGATTTTTCGTCAGCACAGAAATGAACTTCAGATATCCGTCGTTCAGATCCGTGTTTTCGATCACGAATTTTATGACTTCATGGTCAGCCTGCTCGTCGAGCGTGAGCCTGAAATGCGAAAAATCCTCGTTTGCCTTCACATAGCCTTTTCGGAAATCAGGGCTGTTCCTGATGTAAAGCGTCACATGCTCACGTTCTGATTTGAGTTTCGCATCGCGCGCAGCCTGCTCTAAAGCCTTCCTGGAAAAAATCTCGGTATCCATGCCGTCCGGCAAAGTCTCGTTGTTCGCCTCGCAGTTGCTCGCGAAATCCAGATCGTTCGCTTCGAAATATCCGATGGTCTTGTCTATTTCTGCTGGATCGATCAGCGGGCAATCCCCTGTCAGCCGGATGATGTTCTCATAGCCCGGATATTTTTCAGCGCATTTGGCATAGCGTTCCAGCACATCGTCTTCTGATCCGCGGAAACAATCTACTCCGATTTTCGTGCAGAGCTCCTGGATCTGGTCGTCGCCCGGCATATCTGTCGTGGCAATGACGATCTTGTGGATTTTTTTAGCCAGTTGGACGCGCTTGATTTCGTATTCAAGCATGGTCATATTGTCCTTGGCCGACATGAGGACTTTATTAGGCAAGCGGGTCGAGCCCATGCGAGCCTGGATGATGCAGAGATTCATAAGCAATAAGACTGGTATTTATATGCGACTATAGCCTCTTCTCGAATCCTGGGCAAGTATCGAAAACAAAAAAGGCTCGCTCAAGAATGAGACGAGCCACAGACAACTGCGTTGATCTTTGTATGTGCAACTTAATAGGACAAGGCGATGATTAAGGTTCCGGCAATACCTGCGGCAAAAATCAGTTTGCCTTTCAGGTCGAGCTGTTTACCTTCCTTGAACCACCACAGGCCGATGATCGTCGGGAGTATCATCTCTCCAACCTGGTAGATGGGCTGGACTACGGCAATGGGCGCCTTTATCTTCGCCCAGTACGCCAGCATCATGCTCAGGATAACGACTGATGAAAGGATGGCTACACTGCCATATGCCTTAAGGTCGAGCGGTTTGCCGGCTTCAGCCTTGCCCATCAGCTTGGCCACGAGCAAAGATCCGATGGTGGATCCGCCATACCAAGCAAAGATGAACTGGAAAACCGTCAAACCCTTGAGCGCGAAATACCTTTCGGCAAAACCCACGACTCCCCAGATGACGCTGTAAATTGCGATCCAGCCGAAGATCTTGAGCGGATAGCCTTTTTGGGACTTATCTCGGTTGCGCATGACCGTGAAAACCAGGGCTCCGCCCAAGCACAATGCCACGCCCAGCAAAAGAACTGGTTTGACCAAGCTGCCCTCGCCCAGGATGATGAGTCCCAAGGAAATGGCGATCAGGTCATCGGCCTGCGTGAACAATGACGTGCCGCTCAGGCTGATATCCATAGCCCTCCATTGGGCATAGGCACCGAAACTGTTGGCGATCCCCAAGCCTGCCACGAGCAGCATGGTGTGGCCCAAGGTCAAAGGCGTCCTTGTCACAAGCAGGAGAATCGCGGACAGGATGAAGCAGAACAGGAACTGGAACGTCAACCGTCTGGTCCGCGAAGGAAGGCCCACCATTCTTTTCAGGATAATGGGAGCAACGCAATAGACAAAAAAGACTCCACAGATAACTACTGCTTGCCACGGCATGGCTTTCCTCCAAGTTTCTTATTTCGATGTCCGGCCTCAGCTTACACTCTAAACCGCTTTTGTCAAGGGCAAAACCACTCGAATTTTTGTAATTCTAGCCTTTTTTCGCTTTCATAGAGTTCAGCTTGCTTTTAGCCTTGTTTTGGGCTAAGATTAGAGAATTCATCAAGAGATATGCCCCAGCCCATGTTAATCAAAACGCCCAAAGGAGACAGGAAAATCGGGCCTGGATATCCGACTTTTATAATTGCCGAACTTTCTGGTAACCACCAGCAAAGTTATGAGCGCATACTCAAACTGATCGACGCAGCGATTGAGGCTGGAGTGGATGCCGTAAAGACCCAAACATTCAAACCTGAAACCATAACCCTGGAATCTGACAAAGAATATTTTCAAGTCAAAGTCAATGATGCCTGGGCAGGCCAGACCTTGTTCAGCCTTTATCAAAAAGTCGTCACGCCCTGGGAATGGCAGCCGAAGATGAAAGAATATTGCGAATCACGCGGCGTCTTGTTTTTCTCCACGCCTTTTGACCCTTCGGCTGTAGATTTTTTGGAAAGCTTGGATGTCCCTTTGTATAAAATCGCATCGTTCGAGACCGGCGACATCGGGCTTCTGCGCAAAATCGGACAGACAAAAAAGCCAGTCATCATGTCGCGCGGCTTATCGACCGAAGAGGATATCAAGCTCGCGTTAGAGACTTTGAAACAGGCCGGTTCTCCCAGCGTCTCGGTTCTGCATTGCGTCAGCTCTTACCCAGCCACGATAGACCAGATGAACATAGCCACCATCCCGGATATTACAAAGCGTTTTGACGTGGTGTCCGGATTGTCCGATCACTCCTTGGGGACGACCGCGGCCGTGGCCAGTGTTGCGCTCGGGGCCAGCATCATAGAAAAGCATCTGACCCTGCGCCGGACTGACGGCGGACCAGATGCGGCCTTCTCGCTTGAACCCGAGGAAATGAAAGATTTGGTAAAGACTATTCGCGAGGTTGAATCAGCTATAGGTGTTCCATCATACACACCAGATAAAAAAGAATCCGAAAATATTATCTTTAGGCGTTCTCTTTTTGTGACCAAAGACATCAAGAAAGGTGAAAAATTCACAAACGAGAATGTGCGCTCAATCCGCCCGGGCAATGGCCTGCACCCCAAATTCCTGGACGATGTGCTTGGGAAGTCAGCCACGCAAGACATTGAATATGCGACTCCTTTAGCCTGGGAAATGGTGGACAAAGAATCAAATAAAAAAATATGAAAAAAATAAACCGAATACTTTTCACTTGTGCCGGCGGCAGCGGCCCGTTGTACTTGGCAAAAAAGATGCGGAAAAAATACAAAGTCTTTTTGGTTGATGCCAGCCCCAATTCCCCTGCCCCGCAGCTTGGTTTGCCCTTCAGGGTCGTGCCCTTCGGCAGCGACCCCAAATACATAAATAAACTCAGTGCCTTGATCCGCCAGTGGCGCATCCAGTGCATCGTGCCTGGTGCGGATGAGGAGCTTTTGCCGGTCAGGCAGCTGTGCGAAAAAATCCCTGGCTTAATGGCTGTGATGCCCAGCGCCAGTTTCACCCGGCTTTGCCTAAACAAAAAAAATCTCATGGTGGCGCTCGAAAAACTCGGGATTTCATCCATCGAAACTTACCGCAGCCCAGGCCAAGTCAGATATCCGGCCATCATCAAGCCCATTTTTGGGCGCGGCTCAAGAGGCGTGCACACGGTCAAGGATAAAAAACAACTCTCTGGATATTTGGCGCTTTACAATAAAAAATTCAATGACCTGTTGGTCCAGCCCTATATCCCTGGCGACGAGTATACTGTTTCTTTGATAGTAAACAATCGCAACCAATTGCAAGGCATTGCACCCAAGAAAATCATCCAAAAAACCGGGATTACCAAAGCCGCTGTTTCCCAAGGCCAGCCTGCGATAACGAAAGCCTGCAAAAAAATCGTGGAAAAACTAAAACCTATGGGGCCATGCAACATCCAGCTCAAGATCTGGAAAGGCAAAGCCTATATCTTCGAAATCAATCCCCGTTTATCGACCACTTCAGTATTGACGGACAAGTGCATGGGCAATGAGGTTGAGCTTTACATCCAATCCTATGATGCGCAACCTAAAAAGATGGGCTTTATTCAGGGCATCAAGCTTTTCAGATACGATGAAAATGTTTTTCAGAATCCATGAACTACATAATTGGAGACATCCACGGCAATTTTACGGAACTGGAAAAACTACTGACCATCATAAAACCCCAGGCGAACGACCGACTGATTTTTCTTGGTGACTACCTAGACAAGAACTCAGGCACGAAACGTACGCTAGACCTGCTTCACCAGCTCGCTGATACTCATGACTGCGTTTTCCTTAAAGGCAACCATGAATACGTGTGGGAAAAATATTTGCTTGGCCATGAATTGCAGCGTCGGGATTTCTTGCTGAAGTTCGGCGGACTTGAGATGCTCAAGGAATTTTCGCCTGAAGCAGAGCGTTTATTGCTCGAGGACAAGATTGATGCTATTTCGGTATTTCTAAAGGAATATCTAAATCTACTTCCGCACATGAAAAATTATGCGACTGTTGGATCTTATTTAGCACTTCATGCAGGAATCACGGATGAACAAATGGATTCGACCCCTCTGGTCTTTGATGAACCTAACTACTTTTTGCGGCCTGATCACATTCCGACTGAGCTCAAATATCTCGGCCAATACACACTAGTGGCCGGCCATACGCATTTAAGCCCAGAGCCAGTAAAGCTCCCGGGCTACATTAATGTTGATTTAGGCGCTGGCTTTGGCAAATATCTAGGCGCTTTTTGCCCTGAAACAAGCCAAGTCATCCGGTCTGACGGCAAAATCTTTGAACTGGGCTAGCCCTTGAACTTGTTTGATGGATATGGTAATAAAAGACAGACATTATGCCTAAAAACATACTAGTCGTAGCCGCCCATCCGGATGACGAGCTGCTGGGAGCCGGGGCCACGCTCCGCAGACATGTCGAGAACAACGACCAGGTTTTTGTATTGATACTGGGCCAGGGTGCTTTATCGCGCGATCCCAAGGCGCAAGACGAGGTAAAGAACCTGCAGGAACAAACTCGCCGAGCAAGCGAGATCATCGGTTTCAAAGGAATATTTTTTGCAGGTCTACCGGACAATGCTTTTGATGCAGTAAGCCTTCTTTCGATCACAAAAGAGATTGAAGAAGTTTTGGCCAAAATCAAACCTGCGATAGTCTACACTCATCATGAATACGATTTAAATATAGACCACCAACTTGCTTTCCAAGCCGTGCTCACAGCCTGCCGCCCGTGCAACCCCTGTGCGCCCAAAACAATCTATTCTTTCGAAACTTTGTCCTCGACAGAGTGGCAGACCAAAGACAGCAAGCAGTTCGCACCGAATGTTTATGTTGATATCGGGCAGCAACTCGAGAAAAAAATCCAGGCGCTCAAATGCTACACATCTGAAATGAGGGAATATCCGCACTCCAGGTCCGAGCAAGGCGTGCGCATTCTTGCCCAATATCGCGGGCTGGAATCAGGTTTGCGCGCAGCCGAGGCTTTTCGCTTAATCCGCAAAATACAGAAATGAACTCTTTAGCCGCAGAACTCCAAGACATGGTGCTGGCACAGCCTCCTTGCAAAGCTGACGCCATTATTTGGCTCCAAGGGGACAGGTTTAATCGCGCCCAAAAATGCCTGAATCTTTATCAGGCTGGCTTTGCGCCATTACTGGTGCTGACTGGAAACAATCAACTTTTAGGAAAAGACGTACGGCCCGAAGAAGACAATGTCTCGCTCCAACAGATGCAAGACTGGCTGATGGAGCGCGGCGTTCCAGAGGGCGACATCTTGATCGAAGATAAATCCTTGAACACACGGGATCAGGCTGTCCAGATGATCGACTTGGCAGTTTCAAGAAACTGGTCTGCCTTGCTTTTGGTCGGCTCATCCTACTATCAGATGCGCGCCTTCCTGACTTTCTTGAAATACGCGCAAGAAATGAATTGGACAGGAAGAATAGTGAATCAACCTGTCATCATCCCGACTGAATCTATTCCCCAAGGACGCGAAAAAACCGCAGCCGAATATTTTACGCTTGAATTGGAAAAAATAAACAAGTACCAAGACCACGTGGCCAGCATCCAGGCTGGCGTGGACTATTTGAACAAATAAAAAACCCGGGATTTGGCACCGGGCAAGCTACCGCAGATTCAGGCGGTAATAATTGACATCAAGGCGTTCGAAGCCCAACGAAAGGTAGAGCCTGTTCGCAGCCTCGCGGTCCGGCCAAGTCGTGAGCACGACCCTCTTTACGCCCCGCACTTGGGCGATTTTGAGCAACTGCAGCATCATTTCTTTGCCGATTCCGCGGCCTTCATAAGACTGGCTGACAACAACGTCCTCAACGACTGCTTCATGGCCAACCAGCATCGGCACTTCGATGAGGCGCGCCATGCCGACAAGCAAGCCATTAGCTTCCGGGTCCTTGGCCAATACAATGTGCATGCCAACAATGGCGCTGATCCGCTTCAGGTCAGCCTCAGTAAGTACCGGGCTATTCGGGCTCAAGCGCTTCAGGAGGCTGTTGATAGCCTCCAGATCCTCGTGGCCAATGGAGCTCGGGCTTTCGCTCAGTAAAAGGTAAATCATAACTCCTCTTGGGCTTATCTGACCTTAAAAATATTGGTTATCGGTTCACCGACCAGCTCTTTTTTGAGCGTGCCTTTTTCAAGCACTTGCTTCAGCTTGGGCAGGACTTTGGCATAAGCCCGGATGGTCGTATCCAGATCTTTCTGCGAATGGCTGAAGCTCATGTTGTGCTGGCCATACCAAAGGATGCCTTCTTGCAAAATTTCCTGTTGCACATAGCTCTTTATCTCTAAGTCTGAAAAACCATTTGACGGCGTAAAGAAAATAACTTGCCAGCATGGTTTGCCTTTTATTTTGATGACCGAGTCCAGGCCGTTCTTCTTGATGAGCGCATTCACTTTCTCCTTAAGATATGTGCCTTTTTTCCAGATAGTCGGAATCACATTCTTTTTTTCCATTTCCTTGATGGTGGCAATGGCCGCAGCCAACGAAAGCGCCTCACCTCCATTGGTGAAAGAATAGAATATGTCTGCCACGCGCTTCATATATATCTTTTTTCCGACCAAGGCGGAGATAGGCATACCATTAGCCATGGATTTTCCGAAAGTCGCAAGGTCAGGCGTAATCCCGAAATATTTTTGGGCGCCGCCCAGGCCCCAGCGGAAACCGGTTATGACTTCGTCAAAAACCAGGAGCGCTCCGTTTTTATGCGCGATTTCCTTGACCTGCTTCAAAAAATCCTTGTCCGGCTCATAATAATTCATGGGTTCCATTATTACAGCCGCGATTTTCCCGTGATATTTCTTGAAAAGCTTTTTAAGCGAGGCAATGTCATTGTAGGCGAACGGGTGGGTCAATTTTTGGGTCGACACCGGAACGCCCAGTTTCCTGGTCGTGGATCCGATATACCAATCGTGCCAGCCGTGATAACCGCAAGCAGCCACGTGTTCGCGGCCTGTGACTGCCCTGGCCACGCGAATCGCTCCGGAAGTGACATCGCTGCCGTTCTTTCCGTAGCGCACCATCTCAGCGCAAGGGATGTGCTTTATGAGAAGCTTGGCCAGCTCATCTTCCAAGGGCGAAGGCAATGGGAAAGCAATCCCCTTTTTAAGTTGTTTTTTTATGGCCTCGTCCACCGGCCCGTAGCAATGGCCCAAAATGACAGGCAAAAGCCCGTTGATGAAATCAATATACTCATTCCCATCCACATCCCAGACATGCGAGCCTTTGGCATGGGTCACGAACAACGGAGAGCCGCCTTTGACGTATTGCAGATAGCATTTACTGAAAGTCTGCGCAGCCAAAGGGATCCTCTCCTTGACAGAGCTGAACATCTTTTGGCTTTTGGCAAATGAACGTTTTTTCATATTTTCGGTTAAGAAAGAATATTTTCTAAAGTCATGGTAGCAAAAGCGATGGGATTTTGCGAGGCTTTTCTTGTGTTGATGCAAGATAAAAATTCCGACACTTCCTTCAGATACATGTTGTTGTTGTCCGCTTTTTTGAACTCAACTATTTTTTTTGTGGTATTTTTTGTTTCCAGCCAGACTGCATTCTGGTTCATATCCCAATTCAAGCTGCCTTTTTCTCCGATGACCCTGCATTTGCGCGAGTAAGACTGCTGCAGATAATCGCAGGATACGGAACCGATGACCTTGTTCTTGAATTGATAAGCGGCAATGCACATATCCTCGGTCTGGATGCTCAATCCCCCGACCTTATCGGAAATCAGCGCGCGCTTCTGGACAGGCGAGAAACCATTCAACCAAAACAGCAGATCAAACTCATGGATATCATCCAGGATTATGCCGCCGCCCGTAGATTTTTTGGCTGCATAGTTCTTCCTGTAATCCTGATGCGGCCTCCAATACGGCAAAAAATAACCAAACTCGTGCCTGATGCTGTAGATTTTACCCAGCCTGCCTGAATCCAGGTATTTCTTGATGAAGGCTGGCCCAGGATGAAACCTTATGTTGCATCCTACCATGGTAATAAGTTTCTTCCTCTTGCATTCGTCGCCCAGCGCCCGGACTCCGTTCAGGTTATGGGACAGTGGTTTTTCAATGAACAAATCGCACCCAGCCTTGGCGCAGATGGCAGCATGTTTGATGTGCAGGTTATTCGGCGTGCATATAAAAGCGACCTTGAATTTCTTGGCTGTCGCAATATCAAATTTCTGGATCCGGCCGATGACAGCTTGGCTATCAAAAGCCGAATCCAGCGGGTCAAAGACCGCGATATTCGTGTAGCCCAAAGCCATCAGATTGCTATAATGCCTTTTGCCGATAGACCCGAAGCCTGCGATTAAGATTGGCGTAGATTTGCTCAGCATATTATTGGGCAAGGATGTTTTTTAGAGTCTGGATCACAAAATCCTGATCTGTTCCGCTCAGCCCCGGAAACATGGGCAAAGATATTTCAGCCGCATAATAGTCCTCGGCCTTGGGGCACAGGCCTTTGGCATAGCCGAGCTTTTGGTAGTATGGATGCAGATGAACCGGGATATAATGGACTTGTACACCGATGTTGGCCGCGCGCAGGGCTTCAAACACCTCTCTACGGCGCTTGATCCATTCACCCTGCAAGCGCACAGGGTACAAGTGCCAGCCCGAACGTGCGCCCTGGTGGACTGTCGGCAACTTTAATTCTTTGATGTCTTGGAAGGCTTCGTCGTATCTTAAAGCGATCTTCTCGCGCGCAGAAATGAACTGATCGAGTTTTTTCAGCTGGCTCAGACCCAAAGCGCATTGGAAGTCAGTCAGCCTGAAATTTTCTCCCAAAGCCTGCATTTCATAATACCAAGGCCCGTCTGGCTCGTGTTCAAAATTCTCTTTTGTTATTCCGTGCGTCCGGAAAAGCTTCAGTCTGCGCGCAAAATCAGGATTGTCCGTCAGCACTGCGCCGCCTTCGCCTGTAGTGATGGGTTTGACCGGATGGAAACTGAAAACCGTCATATCAGACAAGGTTCCGACTTTTTTTCCGTTTTGCGAGGCGCCGAGCGCATGGCAAGCATCTTCGATGACGATCAACCCGTGTTCTTTCGCGATTTTATTTATTTCCTCGTGCTGGATCGGGTTGCCTGAATAGTCTATGGGCACGATAGCCTTTGTTTTCGGCGTAATCAAAACCTTGATCTTTTCAGGATCAATGTTCCCCGTCTCAGGATCAATATCCGCAAATATTGGTTTGCCGCCCTGCCAGATGCCGGCATTGGATGTGGCAGCAAAAGTCAGAGGTGAAGTGATGAACTCATCGCCCGGCTGGAAATCAGCGGCAAAATAAGCTGCCTGGAGCGCAGACGTGCCGTTGTTGAAGACGATTGCGAAAGAAGCTCCGCAATAATCTGCCAGCGCTTTTTCGAATTCTTCGACTTTAGGCCCCTGGGTCAGCCAATCAGAACGCAAAACATCGGCAACAGCCTTAATGTCCTCTTCGTCTATGGATTGGTGGCCGTAAGGAATCATATTATTTGCTCCCGATTAAATATTTAATCTCGCTGTTTTCTTCAAAGATTTTTTTTACGGATATTATCCGCATCTTTCCGCCCAGGCCCTCAAGGAAACTTGTGATTTCGCGGTCATAATCTATGGCGCAGACGAAAATCACGTCTACTGGGTCGGACAGCAGATTCTGCGGAGGCTCCACAGGCTGGGCTGAGCACGACATGAACTTGCCTTGCTTGGCCGCGTCCGTGTCGAACAATCGCGGCTCTACCTTGAATTCAAGCGACCCAATCAATACGTCGCTGCCGGCATACATACCGATTGTCTTGCCGTTATTTTCAAAAACATCAATCAGGGCCTGCAAGCCAGAAAGATTCTTCTTGAGATTCTGCTGAAAGCTCTCAAATATCTCAAGACCGTCCGCCTGGACAAGATTCTCGCTTTTTTTTGCGTCCTTATTCGAGCCCCAAGCATAGAGCATGGACCGTTCATCTGAGCTGATGACTTCAACCTCAGAAAATCCGGCGGCTTCCAGGATATTCGTCAGCGAACTTTTTGTGAAATAATTCAAGTGCTGGTGCGAGATGATGGAAGGATCGCCGATGCGCAATTTCTTCTCGCAATCCGGGACAGCGAAAAAAGCCAAGCCATCGGGAGCTAATATCCGCTTCATTTCTTGGATAAAAACTTCGGGCTGCTCGACATGCTCCAGCACAAGGTGAGTCAAAGCCACGTCATACTTTTCAATTATCTGATCTGAAGGAAAAAAATCCCTGAGCATGGGAATGTGATACTTTTCTGAGCCACTTATCCCCTCTTTCCCGGGCTCCACTCCAAGTATTGATTTGGCGCCGGCTTTTCCCAAAAGATGCAGCAAATACCCATAAGCGCAGCCTATTTCGATGAAGCTTGAGCCCTGAATTGTTTTATCGGCTTTTTCCAGAGCCTGCTCCAAAATCAAATAGACCTGGTCTGCCTGTTTGCTGGCGAACTCGCCTTCGCCCAAAGGGGTAGATCCATAGCCGCCCTGTTCATAATATTTGCGCAAGGCTGATTTGGTTTCCTGGTCAGGCACCTGAGTTATCAAACCGGTTTCTTCGTCAACCTGCAAAGTAAAAGGCAAAAACCGCGGAAAAACAATGCTCCTTTCAGCGCAATACCCGACATCGAACGGAAGGCGTGAAAGAAAGAGCTGCTTCATAACTTATGAACGGATCAGGGCCAATAGCTCCTTCAGGCCAGCATCGTCCAGCCAGTTCGGATTTGTATCGCTGCAAAAAGAGAACCCGCTCTCAAGCATCCGGCCGCCTACCCTTTCTTTTGCCTGCTGGTCAAACGAAAACTCCGGATAGATGACATATGTGCTTTCGAGTTCGACCGCATGGTGCGATTCTTCGGGCGTTATCAAGACTTCGTGCAGCTTCTCGCCAGGCCTGATGCCGATGATCTTCAATTCGCATTCAGGCGCCAAAGATGTAAGCAAGTCCTTTACCCGCATGCTCGGGATCTTTGGTATGAAAATCTCTCCGCCGTTCATGCATTCCATGCTGTTCATCACCAGCTCGACTCCTTGGTCCAGGGTAATCCAAAAACGCGTCATGTCCTCGTGAGTCAAAAGGACCACGCCTGTCTTGCGCTGGTCTTCGACCAATTTAAGCAAGCTGCCGCGGCTGCCCAGCACGTTACCGTATCTGACGGCGCTGAAAAGCGTCTTGTTGTTGGAATAGACGTTGGCGCTTATGCACAAACGTTCGGCGCAAAGTTTGGTTGCGCCATAAAGGTTCGCCGGATTGGCGGCTTTGTCCGTGGAAATCAACAGCACTTTTTCGACGCCGTTGTTTATGGCCGCAGTGATTACATTTTGAGTGCCGATGATATTCGTCTGAATGGCTTCAAACGGGTTGTATTCCAAAGCCGGGACTTGTTTGAGCGCGGCCGTATGGATCACAAAATCCACGTCGCGGAAAGCCAGCTGGAGGCGCGGCAGGTCGCGGACATCGCCCAGAAAAAAGCGAAGGTTGCTGTCCATGCCTTTGAAGGCAGTCTGCATCTGCGATTGCTTCAGCTCGTCGCGGCTGAAAACGATGATGCGCCTGGCCTGTGATTTTTCGATCAAAGTCCTGACTAGCCTCTGGCCCAATGAGCCTGTGCCGCCGGTCACCAAGATGGATTTGCCGTTGAGATATTCTAAGTTCATATGTTTCATTTTAGAAGGCAAGATTAGACGTTTTTCAGCACAATGTCAACAATTTTCAGGATAGTGCTTTCAGTGATTTCTTGGTGGCAAGGCAAACCGACGCATACCCGATAGTCAGGCTTAAGCATGTTCTGTCGAATGTCAAAATGGTAAAGCCCTGTTTCAATGCCGCTGGCCTTCAATTTATCAACTACACGTTTGGCTGAGCTGGGCTTCAGGAACAAAGGCATGGCCCAAGGCAAGACATCATCAACATATAAGGAGTGCACGTCGAACCGGGCAAAAGCCGACCTTAAAAGTTCATAATTTCTTTTCCGCTTCGCCAGCGCCCCTTCGTTCAAGCCTTGGCGTACGATGTTCAGCGATATCCCTGGGCAAGGAAACAGCCTGTCATAAATCGCGTAGTTCCTCTCGAGTTCGATGCTGTTTTCATGAGTGGAATTCTTTTCGCATAAGAATCTGCGCAAAAAAACTTGTTTGGACAGTTTGTCTTCGTGTATTTTTAATTTATCAGCCACAAATCTTTTCAATGCCCTGTTTCTTGTCCAGATAGCGCCTCCGACCACGCTTGGGAAAAATTTAGCCAAGCTGAAGATTGAAGCGTCCCCCAGCGTGCCCAACCTCTGGTCTTGATAGTTGCTGAAAGCCGCGTGCGCGCAATCTTCTATGCAGAACAGATTCTTATCCGAACAGAATGCCTTAATGGCTTTCATGTCCTGCGGAAAGCCCCATTGGTGATAGACCAGGATGCCTTTCACTTTTTTATTGAAAACCGTGGTCGGGAAACAATGCTTATGCATGGTCATGTACACCCAATAGCCTATCCATTCCGGGACTAAAACCTGCTCTGACTTATCTTTCAAGCGGCCTATGCTCCGATAATATTGGAGCAAAATGGCCAGCGCTGACTTTCCGGAAAATGTATACAAGATATCCTTGTCGAGCCCGGCCCCAAAAATGTTGCCTGACAAGCGGGGCTTGATGGGTTTTATGGCCACTGGAAAAGGGTTGAAATTTATCCTCATATTTGCTCAGGCATCGAAAACAACAAAGCGTTATCAACGAACTGGCCTGTTTTCTGTTTTAATTCGGCTCTCATGGCACCATTGTCCAAATACCCCATCCATTTTATTTTTGGCAAAAACATGCCCCCGTACCGCTCCTTGAAAACGCTGATGGAAAGCTCCTTTGCGCTGGGAACATGATAAAGCTGGGGCGTAAAATACCTCTCGCCGATTTCATAGTATTTGAAACCTTTTTGTTTGTAATACAGTATCGCTTCCCATTCCAACAAATGCCGTGGTGAATACTCTTTCTCGAATTCATCCAAATTGATTTGGGACCAGCCAAAGGCCATGCAATCGAATTCGCCGCAATACAAAAAACTGATTGCCTCGTCTTTCAGGTATGTTACGAACAGCGTGGCCTTGCCCTGGCGCATGCCGTCAAGCATGGAATCCCACGTCGCTTGCGGCCTGGTCATGCGGCCAGCCGACTTGATGTGCGTATCTTCGAAAATCTTGAAGATCCGATCGATTTGGTCCGCGTTGTTCTCTCTATTGAATACACGGACCGCTAAGCCCTTTTTGTAACCGCGCTTTATATGCCTCAAATGGTACTTGCTCACATCCGCGCTCAAGTCCTCGATTTTCTTTTCCAGATCAACAGCGATTGTGTTCTCGACCTCATAAATCAGGTTGTAGCGGAGCAGCTCGAACGTCGCGGGCTGGATGACTCCTCCCTCGTGCATAAACAGAGTGTTTAACGGATCCCAAAAAAAAGAAACTTCACTCGCCTTGTTTTCTTTGGCGAAGGCAAGGATTTCCGAAATAATGTTGTCCAGTATTTTCTTACGGTCTTGCCTGGGCATAGGCGCTACCACCGGCACGCCGCAAGGAGCATGGCCGAACGAAATAGAATGCACGCCCCTGTCTTTCAGATAACTGGACGCCAAGCTACAGATGGCGAGCGGCTTGCCTGTATGGTCGATGAACGCGAAAGAAGCGTTTTTTTCCACTTCCTCGAATTTCGAAAAATAGTCCAGCAGAGCCGCGGAATGAAAATGACAAGAACCTGGCACGTTCAGCACCCAGGCATCCCACTCTTTTGCCGAAACATCAGAAAAAAGTACTTTTTTATACTCCATACCTACTGCCTTACATTATATACCTTATAAAAATATGATTCTGGATCTTTGAGCAAGTCCTGCGGTGCTCCTTGTTCGATGATTTTCCCTTCGGATAAAGCCATAATCCTATCCGCGCACAATACGGTCGAGAGTCTGTGGGCGATGATGAGCACGGTTATCTTGCCCTTGAGCGACTCGATTACGTTTTGGATCTGCACCTCGGACTCGTTGTCCAATGCGCTCGTAGCCTCGTCCAAAACAAGCAACTTCGGCTTGCGGGCAAGGATTCTTGCGATAATGATCCTCTGGCGCTGCCCGTTCGAGAGCATGGTCCCGCGTTCGCCGACCAGCGTCTCGAATTTATTCGGCAAAGTCTGGATGAAATCGTATATATTGGCGCTCTTCGCCGCTTCCTCGATCTCGGCGTCGGAAATGCGCTTGTAGAAACGGATATTCTCCGCAATGGTGCCGTTCAGCAAAAACATGTCCTGTGATACATAGCCGATGCTGTTGCGCCATTTATCGAGGTTTATTTCGCTCACATCGCGGCCATCCAACAGGATTTTTCCGGATGACGGATCAAGCAAACGCAAGGCCAAATCCATAAGCGTTGTCTTGCCCGCACCTGAAGGCCCGACTATGCCCACTATCTCTCCCCGCTTCACCGAAAAACTGACGCTGTTCAAGATTGGCCTGTCTTGGGCATAGGCAAAACCGACATCATCGAAATCAAAACTTTTCTTGAAGACAAAATCCGAAGCCGAACCCGTCTTTTCCTTACGTGATTTCATCTCATCTTCCAGCATATTCACTGACTGGAGGTAAGGCGCATACTCATTCAACGCCCGATAATTGGATTGCATGGCCTGAAAATAAGTAAAAATGCGCTGGATCAAATAGACAATGGCTGCAAAAGCGCCGAGCTGGAAAGCTGCGGTCTTATAATAAAATGCGAACAAGAAACAAATAAAGACAACCCCCATCGGCTGCATCAAGGCATCTCCCAGGGAGCGCTGAAATGCGATCTTGACGTAAGCATTCCGGTACTGTTCAAAATCATTTTTGCCCACGGTCGCGATTGAGTTGGCCACGGCCATGGTCTTGACAGTTTTCATGCCCATGACATTCTCGTTCAAAAAATGGGCAATGGTTTTGTTAACGGTTTCCATAATCCGCGAATTTTTGCGTGTTTTTCCGAAACTGGATTTCAAGAACCAGAAAAATACGACCCCGAGAATCAAGGTCATGGCCGTAATCGGCGCAGAGATGCTGAAAGCGATCAGCACATATACGGCCAAATTAGTGACGATTATGATTAGGGAACTGGTGTTCTCCAGAACCAAGGTCGCATAACGGACATTGGTCATTAAGACAGTTTCCAAATGACCCAAGCGCTGTTTGAGCAAAAACGACCAATCCGCATCCAAAAACAGTTCAAGCAAGGCCTGCCGCTTGTGATACTCATAGTTTGCCGAAATTCTGACTTTTATCCAGTTGCTCAAAATCAACATCAATGACCTTAAGATAAACAGACCGGCTATGAAAAGCAAAAGATATTTGAGGGTAAAACTCAATCCCAAAAGATTAAAAAAGCTTCCGATGAATTGGGTGAGCGCGTCTTGAGCGCCTGGGCCGCCAGAACTTTTGGTCAACAGCGAGAACAGCGGTATGAGCGAGCCCACGCCCACGCCTTCGAGCAAGCCGCTGAAAAAACCCAAAAAGACCATGACCCCGATACCCCATTTGTATTTGCCAAATCCGTTGCTGACAAGCTTGATGAAGCGGACTGCGCGCAGTTGGTTCCAAGACATAGGTTTACCATTTATTGATTTCACTCACGACTTTGCTCTTGACCTTCAGGTATGATTTCACGGCATTTTTTTCGGCTTCGGGTGAAACCAGCCTCAAGATTTCTTTGCCCAAAATACGGTACTGACGTCCGATTTTATTGGCTCTGATCAGGCCCTTTTTCAACAACCTCTTGATTGTACTATTGCTGATGTTAAGAATCGCCTGTGCTTCGCCAGTCGTATAGATAGCCATGGGCTTGATTTCTTCTTTAACCATACAATAGCAAGTATGGGACAGTTTATCCTGAGTGCCATAAGGTGTCAATAAGGTTCACTTGATGCTATATCTTACATCTGTTATAGTTTTGTTCGAAATAGCATATGTCTGAACTACAAGGCAAAAAAATCCTCCTTTTACAGCAACGCAGATGGGCCACGAATATCGGCCATTTTTTAGCCATAAAACTACAGGCCCAAGGTTGCAGGCTCGCTGCGCTGACACTAAAAAGATCTGCCCATGAATTCATCCTTTCGCAAACCGAGGTCCGTTACGATTTGGTGATAGGCAACGACGAAATCATGGATGACCCAAAAAAATATCTTGGTAACGACAACATTACCCTTAAGCAGGTCTGTGACGATTTAGGGATTGACTCGGTTTGGCCGATAGCAAATGCGCTCAGGAACCATGTGCGCACATACCGCGATAAATTTTATTATGGCTACATGCAGAACGTATCCGATGAAGGAATCGCGGATTATGTTAAAGCTGTTTATAAATATACTGTATTGATATTTAATGAGTTCAGCCCTGATATAATAATCTCGCCGAACTTCGTATCCCTGCCCCATATAATGCTCAGGCTGTATGCTGCAAAAAAAGGAATCAAGATGTTCGGACTGACGGATTCGAAAGTCAAGCACGTTAATATTTTCACTTACGGTGAATACGACGACCGAGGTCCTTTTTTCGACCGTTTAGATGACCTGAACAACGGAAAAGCTACGAGCGACAACTTAGAAAAAGCTATCTCATACATCTCGGACTTCAGGCAACAATTCAGACAACCTACCTACGCTGTCAATCCGGATGCCAAAAAAACCTTGTACCGCGCGATCCGCAACGAACTGAGCCCTTATAAACAGATTTGGTCATGGTATACCAAGCCGCAAAAAAATTATCTCAAAAGTACTGGCATAACTTTGGATTACCGCCCCCCACGCATTATATTGCGCGATTTTTACTATAGTAAATACTACCGGCATGCTGCAAAAAAATTCCCTTACGAGAAAATTGAAAACATCGATAAATGTATTTATTTCCCACTCCAGTTCCAGCCAGAAATTTCAATAGAAGTCATGGCGCCTTATTTCTGCAATCAGCTGGAAGTAGCGAGGCAGATAGCTATGTCCCTCCCGGACGATTACACTCTGATGGTGAAAGAACACCCGGCAATGGTAGGCTTAAGACCGCCTTCATCCATGATAAAACTCTCCAGGACACCAAACGTCAAAGTCATTGATTATCATGTCCCGAGCGATGTCGCCCTGAAAAAAGCCGACTTAGTCATAAGCCCAAACAGCACGGCGCTTGTTGAGGCCTCGTTCTACCATAAGCCAGCAATCCAATTAGGTAATCTTGGCACAACACAGATGCTGCCGAATGTAGTCAGACATACGGACATGACTACCCTCTCAGGCACCATTAAACGGCTTTTGACGACCGACTTCAAGACCGAAGATTACGAGATGCGGTTAAGAAATTATATTGCAGCGGCTTATGATACGGGTTTTTCCATCGATTACACTGCTATCTGGGAAGAGGGCAACAAAAAAGAACTGGAAACGCTGCTGAATATCTACATAGAGGAAGTTAGGAAAAATATAAAATGAGTATTTTATGATGAACCCTGAACAGATACTGAGTTGCCCAAACTGCAAAAATAATTTCACACAGAACACATGCCGAAATTGCGGTTTTATTCTGGATCAAGTCAACGGCGGCATCTATCAGATGGCTAAAAACAAGAACTTCTATTTCCGCGAGAAAATGCCCCAACCGATCTTGGCGGAAATAAATAAGTCCGAGGATATATTCGCGGCGACTTATGCGGCATTCAAAAAAACCTTGCCTTGGAAGTACGACTTTTATGCGCTCGAATCAAACCGCGGGGCCGGCACGATTTTGAGCAAATTAGGTCCTGATTCAATCGTATTGGATTACGGAGCAGGCTGGGGCAACTTGGCAAAATTCGCCTCTTTATACTGCAAGCATGTTTTCGCCATGGACCTGACTTTGGAAAGCCTAGAGTTCTGCGACAAGACGTCGAAGCATGAGAACATGACATTCATCCACGGCGGAGACTACAAATATCTTCCTTTCAAGGATAAGTCGCTTGATGCCGTATTTTTGAATGGTGTTTTGGAATGGATACCGGAATATGACCTTTCAGCGCCCCCGCGCACGATTCAACTCAATTTTCTGAAAGAAATCCGTCGGGCGTTGAAAGATGATGGCCAAGTATTCATCGGCATCGAAAATCGTATCGGATTCCCCTATTTTTTCGGAAAGTCAGACGAACACTCTAAAATCAGGTTCGGCACTCTCATGCCCCGTGTTCTGGCGGACTTAGTCTCCAGGATAAAATTCCACAAACCCTACCGTACATTTACTTATGGGCCTCGCGGCTATAAGCATCTTTTGAAAGAAGCTGGCTTTGAAGACAACGCCATAAATGTCCCCGCGTCTGACTACAGGGAAATCATACAGATATTTTTACCTGAAGCTAAAAAAAGCTCAGTCTCGGCTCCGGAAGGTGACCTTAATTGGAAAAGGAAGGTCAAAAACCTTGCCCGGCGCTTATTCTACCCCTCATTTTTATCCAAATACTTTGCCCACGCGTTCTTGATAACTTCGAACTGGCACGAACCAAACCTGCTTAAAGATGTCTTGCTTATGAAAGGAGAGCATCTTAAAGATGCCAAAAAAGTGGTCAATAACAATCTCAAAGGCACAATCTTGGTTGAAACGGAAAATTATATCTATAAAATCCCAGCTCACTCAAAAGCCAGCGCAAATCTTAAAACCGAAATCAACACAATCGAAGAACTCGCAAAATCAGGCTGGATAAGCCCTTATTTGCCGAAGATCGAGCTTGCATCCATCAACAGCACGAACATCCAAATAATCACTAAGGAAAAACAGGTTAAAAAAGATAAAGGATATTTCGTGGAGATAAAAAAGTTCCTTGACCTAAAAAACCGTGACGCTCAATATAAATCGCTTTCAGACGCAATCCAAGACCTGGATCTGCAAAATGTGAGGGGATATCTAAGACTGAACGAAAAAAGCGATTTGATTGATCGGCTCATAGCCAAATCCACTGAAATAAAAACTCCAGTCGCGTTCGCTCATGGAGACCTCCATACTAACAATATTTTGGCGACCGCTGGAGGCATCAAAATCATAGACTGGGAATTTTATGCTAAAAAGGCGCCTACGGAATTCGATTTGATCAGCTTGGTCCTATATGAGGAGACCTTTGTCAAAAAAACTCCTTATCACGATTTGATGGAGCGGTTCTTAAACCAGACATTTGTCCCGTCGCCTGAAAATAATTTCTCTGAACTTTTTCCAATCATCAAGGCAGCGCATCCCCTGGTGCTGGTTGGACATTTCCTATATCAACTCAGCCAAGCACTAGGAAGATATGAAAACGTGGCGTTCGTACCTTATCAAAAAGATCAAAAATATAAGAAAACCTTGGAAATCATCGAAAAATACATGGAATCCATATGATTAATTCTATCCTGCTGATAAGGCCTTTCGCAGCGGAGAAAAAACAATTTCCTTTAGGCTTGCTGTATGTAGGCACTGCCTTAAAGCGCAAAGGCTATCAAGTCCAGATAATCGATTTGCAGGACGAACCCGAGCGTGAGAACGAAATCATCGAAACACTCAAGTCCCGGCCAGACATGCTGCTCGGCATAAGCGCACTAGCCCCCCAATATCATTGGGTAAAGCGTTTTACGCTCCGCCTGAAACAGATCATCCCACAGACCCCCGTGGTCATCGGCGGCCATATCGCAATCTGTCGCAAACAACTCCTGGAAAATACTGGGATTGATTATGTGTGCGTAGGCGAAGGCGAAGAAATGCTCCCCGAGCTGATTGAGGCGCTGAACAATGGTTCTTCGCTCGAAAATATCACAGGAATGGCTTTTAGAGGCAAGGATAGTGCGATGCTGAAAACCGCTTGGCGACCACAGATAAAGGATTTCGGATTGCCGGATTACGACCTGATCAATGTCGAAAAATATATAATCCATCCGGATGAGGACAGTTTTTTCCATAAATCAACCGAATACCAGAAACAAGCCACTCCGCAAGATAAGTCGTGCGTGATCATGTTCTCAAGAGGCTGTATCGGGCATTGCGGCTTCTGCTACAGGCATCATGCTGGCTATCGGCAGCTCACGATTGAGGAAAGCTGGGAGAACCTGATGATCCTTTACCATAAGTATGGGGTCAGATATTTCAGGATCGATGATGAGCTCTTCACGAATAATCCGGAATGGCTAAAGGCGATTTGCGAAAAAATCCGCGAATCCGGGCTTGGCATAATGTTCAGGATCACCGGGTTGCGTGTTGATACTGTTGACGATGAACGCCTAGAAATACTCAAACAATCCGGCTGTATCGCTATCAATTATGGCATCGAATCCCTGTCCCAAACCACGCTGAACACTATGCTTAAAGGCGTGTCAGTCCAGCAAAACGAGGACGCTTTGCGCAAGACCCTGGCTCATGGCATGGCGACCATGGCTTATATCATTTGGGGTTACCAGGGAGAAAACAAAAAAACCATCCTGGAAACCATCGATACCCTGATTTCTTTAGGGCTCCCACCCCACCTGGTATCTATCTTTTATCTTGTCGCCCTGCCTGGCACTACCATGTACGCCTATGCTTTGCGCACCAAAAAAATCACGGACGAAGATGCTTACTTGGATTCTTTGAACATACTCATGCAGAAGTGGGGCGGATTCCATAAACGATATCTCATCAACTATTCCGAGTTGTCGCGCAAAGAACTCAAAAAATACGAAGAGATGCTGATGCTCATCCTTAAGCTGCGCGTTCGTTTCGGAAAGAATAGTATCTTGTCGAAAATCGTACGCCAAACAGTTCCGAGCCTGCCAGCCAGCCTCTTTCTGGGCCTCACGAACGCCACATACTCGATTTTCAGGAAAACTAAATCTTTTTTCGCCCCTAAAAAACCAAGAGCACAAAAAAAACCTGGTTCGCCTCTCTGTGTCTTATGCCTGTCGTTCAGGACCCCTCCTGCCGTGCGGCCGCAAGCGATATTGATCGGCAAAATGATACCCGAGTGGATCAGGCAAGGTGTCCAGCCTGTTATCGTCAACTACGACAACAATGGCGACTGGGGCATTGACGTGCCGATATACAGCGTCCCCTTTTTCAGGATCAACCGTTTCGCAGCCAAGCTGCCTTTTGTGCGCGAAACTTTGGAATACATATATTTGAGGCGCCTGTGCCGAAAGCTCAAGCCCATAATCCATGAACATGAAATAGATCTGATTTTTTCCTTTGCCAATCCACAAGCCAGCAACGCGCTTGGAGCAATGTTGAAAAAACAGACCCGTTTGCCGTTCGTAGCCCATTTCAGCGACCCTTGGTATGACATGCCTCTTGAAAAAAAATCCTGGGTTTCCAACCGGCTGGTGCGGGCTTGGGAAAAATATGTCATCAAGAACAGTGATCGCGTAATTTTTGTTAACCCTATTTTGCGCGATTTGGTCATGAAAAAATATCCGACGGCTTGGGCTGAAAAAACCAGCATCATACCCCACTGCTTCGATCCTAAGCTATATGCCAAGGTTGAAAAACCAGCCGGTCGTCCTTTCCTCTTCAGCCATCTTGGGGCTTTTTATGAGCAGCGTCGGCCAGAGCCTTTGCTGGAAGTCATGTCTAGAGTCGAAAAATCCGGCTTGAATAACTTCAAACTCGAACTCGTGGGCGCAGATCAGGCCTATACAGGCTTCGCGACCAAAGAGTTGAGCGGTTCTATCCAAAGCTTCGGACTTGCAGACATGGTTGAGGTCAAGCCGGCCGTTAACTATATCGAAAGCCTGAGGTTGATGTCCGAAGCCGACTGTTTGCTGGTCATGGACGCCAACTTGGCCTCAAGCCCGTTCTTGCCGTCCAAGCTGATTGATTATGCGGGTAGCGGCACAATGATCGTGGGCTTTACGCCACAGGGCAGCCCGACCCAGCACTTCCTGGAGAAGCTTGGTTACAGATCTTTCAACTATCAACAGATCGACCAAGCAGCCCAATATCTGGCTGACCTAGTCCAGACAAAAAAACAAATCATTCCGAACCGCGAATACCTGGAAGCTTTCGACGTGAAGCAAACCACCTCTGGATTGATTGATGTTTTCAAACAAGCGCAAAAAAGATAGAATCAGTCTATGAAAGTCGCAATCATAATCGGCACTAGGCCTGAAATAATCAAAATGTCCCCCTTGATTAGGACCTGCACCGAAAAAAGGCTTGATTTTTTTATTGTCCATACCGGCCAGCACTATGATTATGAGCTTGACGGAAAAATGTTCAAGGACCTTGGCCTGCCCAAGCCAAAATACAATCTGAACGTCGGCGGCAAGCCATACCGCATCCAAAAAAGCCTGATGATCAGGGAGATGGCTGATATTTTTAAACGCGAAGGAGTTGATGTAGTAGTGGTCCAAGGCGATACCAACAGCGTGCTGGCCGGGACCCTGGCCGGCCTCAAGACCAATTGCAGGGTCGCCCACCACGAGGCTGGTTTACGCAGCCACGATCTGGGTATGCTGGAAGAAGTGAATCGCATTATCACGGATAACGTGGCTGATTATCTATTCGCTCCGACCAAGACAGCGCTGAAGAACCTCGAGCAAGAGGGTTTGAAAAAGCATTCTTATTTGACAGGCAACACGATTACTGACGCGGTTATCCAGAACTCAGAAATTGCCCGAAAAAAATCCATGATCTTGCGCAAACTGAAACTGAAAAAATCAAGCTTTGTCTTGGTCACGACCCATCGTGCCGAAAACGTCGATGACAAAAATAAGCTCAGTAATATTTTGGCTGGATTGGACGCAGTCTCCAAAAAACTAAAACTCCCGGTCATTCTCCCCTTGCACCCGCGCACAAAATCCAATATCGAAAAATTCAGCCTCAAAAAACCCAAATCCATCAAATTCATCAAGCCTTTAGGCTATTTGGACTTCCTTAATCTGGAAGCTAATGCCAAATTGATAATCACCGACTCCGGCGGCATCCAGGAAGAGGCTAGTATCCTGAAAATACCCTGCGTGACCATCCGCGAGAATACTGAACGGCCTGAAACCATAAAAGCCGGGATAAACTTATTGGCCGGCACTGACCCGAAAAAAATCCTGGCATGTTCTGAACGGATCATAAAAAACAAAAAAAAATGGGGCAACTTGTACGGCAATGGCGATGCAGCTGAAAAAATAATGGACCATATCATAAGGTTGGAAGCAGAATATGGCAATTTATATTAGGCCGTCAAAAACATTCTTTTTCTCTTTCCTGACGAAAGAGATCCAAACCGTAGGCAACGGCATAGGCTTGGACGCTGCCTGCGCAAACATGAAAAACAGGCACATGTTCAGGACTGCAAGTTATTACGGGGTTGATATCAATCTTGAACTCGTCAAAACCGGTCTAAACAAATATCAAGATTCCTCGACTTTTGGCATCTTGGCTGACATGTCCAAGCTCAATCCTATCCCCGAAGGCAGCGTTGATCTGATTGTTTCAAGCAATACTTTGTATACGATACCTGATGCGCAAAGGATTGATGCTATCCAACATTTGATTCGCATCACTGCTCCATCAGGCAAGCTGATATTAGAAGTTCCGATAGCAAATGATTTTGTGACTATACAAAAATTGACGAACGAATACTTTGAGCAAGTCCAAATAGTCCATTACCAAAACTTCCTGAGCTTAGCTTATGAAAAGATCTTTGAAAGAAACGGGAACTTAGGATCTCACCCGATTGCCGGATCCAAACCCTTTCTAGTACTGTCTTGGCTGATTAGCCGAGCCGAGTATCTGACCAGGTATTTCAGATTCTTGAATAAGCATGTCGTTTTTATTTGCACGCACAAAAAATCACAAATCAAAAATGAGTTTGACTTAAAAAACCTGCCTGTATTGTCTGATAAAATCTACGTCCTCCCTGGGGTCAAAGCCACTTCCTGAGCCAAGCCTTCAATTTTTCTGGTGGCTTGATATTGCTTTGGCGCAAACTGCGGCTCAAACGTTTGAAAGATGTCACTAAGACGATTGATACCGGACTTACGACACTTGCCCAAACTCTCCAAAAACCTTTGGCACGTCCCAAAGAATCAAGGCTAAGCTTATTTTTGCTTAAAACGTATTCGCCCTGTTTTAAGGCGCTTAAAATCGCGCCAGGATTTAAGTTTGCAGCGTTGACCTTAATTGACGGTCCGCCCAAATGTTCCTTGCGGTGCATATCCAAACCAGCAAAAGCTTTGAGCTCTGGATCGCTCTTGCGCAAAGTATCCAAGAGCTTGATGGCCTTGGTACGCGGCGCGTATTTGCCGTCATAATGCGCGTTCCAGATTTCTATGCCATCAAGCAATGCGCCGAATTGTCCTGTCGTAAATTTGTTTCTGTGCGGATGAGCTAGGACCACAAGCGCTCCGTCTTTTTTCGCTGTCTCAATCATCTCAAGCGGCGACAGGTTGAGATCCAAATCAGTAACATTGATGAGCATCACGTGCTGGCCATTGCATGGCACCTCAAAACCAGGGATGAAAACAAAATCCGGATCGCTCTGCTCATGACAGCGACGAATATACTCCTGGACTTTGTCTTGAGCAAAATTCTCAATATGCTCAGTCAAACATACAAAAGATACTCCTCGGGACTTAAAAATAGACTTTAGTTGCTCCAGATCCAGTTTCGCATCATAAGAATAGGCTGAATGCACATGCATCACGCCTTTATATCCAGTCTCCGTAGATTTTCCCCGCTGCATCACATCAAACGGTTCAACCAAAGCAGGCTTTAGATCAACCCAAGAAAAAATATCACCTTTTGATTCGCTTCTGAAAAAATCAAAAATAAAATCTTTCAAAGAAACCCACTTTGACGGTTGGGGTAAGCCGCTTATTTTTCCACCAAACCAAACAGACGTCAGATGCTTTACGTCAGCCAACAAGTGTCGCGAGGTAACTCCCTTCCTATATCCGGACGCGACAACATTGTGTCCTTGAGCCATTCCTAGGAGCAAAGCCGGAAAATCAACTCCAGAATGGATAGCCAAGGGCAAAGACCCCCAGAAACGCCCATTGATTTCCATGAGCACAAGCTTGCCAAATGCATCTCTCTTGAACTCGACCATGGCCACACCCGTCCAATCCAGAGCTTTGAGCAGATCAAGCGATGCTTTTCTCATATCTGCCGGCATTTCAATACTCTCACGCACACAGCTCGCACCACCATAAGGCGAAATAGATCGGACGCGGCGATGAGCGAATTCTGACTTGACTTCTCCGTTCTGCATAAGGAAAAAGGCTCCGAATTCCTCGCCTTGGACATATCTCTGGATCAGCGGCCACTCCCCTGTCTTGTCTGCGATCTCTTGGGCTTTTTCTCCCAATTCCTGGGCATTTTGGATAGTGATTGTCCTACCCGAGGCTCCGCGACCGTTTTTCCACTGACAACTGTGTCGAGGTTTCAGTATGCAAGGAAAATTGACCTCAACTCCCGCAGCTTCTGCTTGTTCGCGGGATTCTGGCTTTTTTGTCCCAGGAATCGCAATCCCAAGTCTTTGAGCAAGCTCAAGCGTCTTAGACTTATCGAACGCGACCTCAACGCTTTCCGGCGTGGGCAATATTTTTTCTAAACCTGTAAATAGGTTTCTGTTTTTTGAAAGTGGCAAAAATGTAGCGTCGCTGCACGATAGAACCATCATATTCCCGCCATTGTCATCGTAGACTTGTTTGATTGCCTTGATAAAACCTTCCGGATCTGTGATTGGCGACGGATAAACAAAGGATTGCGTGCAATATCTTGAATGCAAGGCCATGCCTGTTTTTCTTTCTGCTCCGCAAATGACTCTTATGTCTTTCGACCCCAGTGACCTCACAATAGCTAATGCGCTTTGCACACTTCCATCCAAAACCATGACAGACTGTCTTGCTGTCGCGAGTTGACCAATTTCGCCCATCACGACCTGATCCATCAAACCCTGACGTTTAAGCTCAGCCACGCGCGCAAATATTTGGTCCAAGCCGCGCAATAATTCATCCGGGTTTGATGCCAAATTGAACGGATGGAACCAAAGATGAAAAACTTTTTTCTCTTTGACAGCTCGATCTATTCCAAGCAGGACTTTAGAAACCCGAAATGAAACCGGAAGATATTTCGCCCAGCCGCGTGCATGCGGATAAAAATAACTGCCTGGAATTGACGTCAAGCCGTCTTGTTGTTTTGGCGATACTGATCGGACTGGAAACACAAGGTAGTTGTCCAAAACGTGCGCAAGTCTTTTTAAGATGCCGGACAACCCCGCGTACCAATTCTCATCAGGGGCGCGAAAGACCTCAATCCCCTGCTCTTTCAAGATCGAAGTATGAGCTACATGATTTTTTGGATAAACAAAAGACCTCAACTCCAAGCCTCTACTTGAGGCCAAGTTCTTACACGCGATAAGCTCTGACCTGAACCATTCAGGGGTACAGGCAGGATCATCAGCAATGACATGCGAGAAAGTGTGGCACCCGATTTCTTGTTTGACCGGACAGGAAAGGATCCGATCGATGATATCTTTGCCATACCAAATCGGATCGGATTGGATGTTTGAATGCGGGTCAATATCAAACCAATTCGCTGGTGCAAAAATTTCAGGATGATTGTTGCATGAATCCAAAAATAAATGCCCGACCGTTGCCCAAGTGGCCTTGATGTCGTATTTGACGAACAGTTCCAGCAAACGAGTGATGGCTTGTCTCGTGTTCAGATAATCGTTTTTCAGATGGTCTGCGCCGCGCGTGCCCCAGGCTAATTCAAAATCAAGAGACAAAACAAATGCTCCTTTTTTCAGCTCCAAATCGCGGCTTTGCATATTAAGCGCTCATTTCGTCAATCAATTTGTTGATCAACCTCTTCAAATCATGCTCTTGCACGATTCCCTGCCTGGCTCGTTCATCAGTGATTGGATTGGACAACAACCCTGCGAGTTTAACCAGAGCCGCCTCGTGATCAATCAAGGATGTGACTCCTGGCAATCCAAAATATTCTTCACCTTGAGCGAACACGGGCGTACCACAAGCCAAAGCCTCAAGCACGACCTTATCCAAGCTCCCGGTTTGGCTGGTGCTAATAAAGGCTGTTGCGCGCGCATAAATTTCCGGAAGATCCTCGCGCTTAATCGCACCAGTAAAAATCAGATGACCATCAACCCCAAGCTCGATTGCTTTTTTCTTCATCAGCTCCAGATAATCTTCGTGTCCCTCTGCTGTTCCGATCACTTTTAGTTTCCAATTAACATCCGGATGTTTGTGTTTAAACTCAGACATGAACTCCAGAGTATCTTCCAAGTGCTTGCGCGGATGAATGCGTGAAATCCAAAGAAGTTGAGGTTCGCGTTTCACGTCGAGTACTTTGAATTGTTCTGTGTCGATGCCATGGCCTACAATCGTCTTTTTCGGATGAGGAAGTCGTAAGCTCAAATCTGAAGCTGTAAAAGTCTTTTTGTTGAACCAGAGCGCGACCTTCAGCCACCAGGTGACGCTGCGGTGCATATACCACATGTACTTGCGCTTACCCAGCAAAATCCAAATAGGCGCGCCCAAAACCATAAGCTGGGGCGTCATATGCACCAGCACAGCATCATATTGTTTGCGCAAGCGGAATGAGTAGTACCAGAGCTTCAGAACGCGCATGATTACTGATTTGCCCAAATCCTGACCCACAGCACCGCGCGGAAGGTCGGCAACCACCATGTGCCGCGTAAAGACAGCCATCTCACAGCCAGCATCCAAGAATTCTTGGATCCAACCGGCTGTAAACGCCAAAATCGGGTCATTCTTATCAACAGACTGAGTCACGAACAATAATCGCAATTTTTTGTGGTTTTGGATTGCTGTTTGTAAAAAATCCATCATCTTGAACTGCGACGCGTTCCAAACAAATTCTTGTGCGCCTTGTTTGAATGCTTCTTGATTTTGGACAAGCGATTCCATGGCCTCAGCGAATTTTAGGGCATTGTCGATTGGCACAATCAGCCCGTTCTTCCCTGGCATGATGATTTCTTCAGCGCACCCCACGTCAGTCATGATCACAGGCGTTTTGTTTATCAATGATTCCAAGGCTGTCATGCCAAAACCTTCGCGATCTGAAGTGATTAAGGTCGCGGTTGCGTTTCGGTAATAATCCGTCAAACTGTCTGCCCAAGGAATCAATTCAACCCTGTCCTCGAGTTTAAAATCCGCAATCAAACTTTTGATTTCAGCTACAAGCTGCCCAGATCCGATAATCAGCAGCTTGTATTCAGGCTGATTCGCTGAAAAAATCTTAAAAGCCTGGATGGCCAGGTCGATGCGTTTGATTTTAGTAAATCTGGCAACCAATAGAAAATACGGTTTCTTGTCTTCTAAATTAAGGCCGACTGGAACTGAATGAGTATTCATCAAAGCTACCGGGAACCTCATAATTTTGTCTTGGCGAACTCCAAGCCTTAGCAAAGCTAGTTCTGTTTTTTTGCTTACAGCCCTGATCGCATCGGCGCGCTTTATTGCCCAGTGCGCAAAAATCGAGCGCAATCGGTTTGAGAATGATTCGCGCGCATAATAATCTCTATGAAAATGGTAGCCATGGTCTTGGATGGCGAGCGCGCACTTAAAATATTTAGACGCGAACCAGCCTGCCAAAGCCGATTCTGCCGGGTCATATGTTGTCACAACATCAAACTTTTCTTGGCGCATACGGCGCGCGATCCGAATCGCGTCCCAGACATAAAACCAGCGGCTTTTTGAATTGGTCGAGATTATCCTGGTATTGCCGATGGCTTGGTCGAATTTGTTTTTAGCAAAAACCAAAATGACTGCTTTCTCAACTTCGTCCAGCTGCTCCAAAATCCTGCGCCTGATCGGCCCATCTTCAAACAGCTTTTTTTCTATGCTGATGGATAAGACGCGGATTGCCATATTAAATTTCGCTGACCAAAACCTCCAAAGTTGATTTGGCCATGTCCTCAAAACTATTTTGCTTCATGTTTTGCCCTGATATAGAGTTCTGGGCTTGCAAAGCCTCAACCCAGGCCCGCTGGTCCAGATAAGGCAAGACCTTTACGCATCCAGGAAACAATTCAGCGGTTTCAGGATTGCCTCCGCGATCGCTCACCAAGCAAAATAGATTTTTAGAAACCGCCTCGACTACCACATGCGGAAAACCTTCATAGCCAGACGGCAAAACAAACACATCCGCGGCTGTGTACCATTTTGCCATTTGGTCCCTGGAGACACGGCCTAAAAACTTGACCCGATTGGAAACGTTTTTCGTTTCTGCAGAGTGTTTCAGATCTTCCAGCAAGGGGCCGTCGCCAGCCACGATAAGTATATAGTCGCTCGGCAAATCAGCGATGCATGAAACCAAAAAATCAACGTTCTTCCAAGGCACTGCCCTGACAGCAGTCAAGATCGCTTTTTTGCCGACAAGGCCGAACTCTTGCCTTATCTGCTCGCGGTCTGCGGTCAAAGCCAAAGGCGCAATGCTGTTGTAAATGACTTTGATCTTGTCTGGCTTTACTCCCCACTTTTCCACGATTGTCTTCAAGTATTTGCTCGGCACAATCACAGCATCAGACCTTTTTGCCACAAATCTCTCAATCCCTTCCAAAATCCTGATGCTTCCTGAATGTTTGTGCGCGACAAACTCATCCAACAATTCTAATTTACGTCCTGCGTCGCTCGTCCCACGTCCTGCGTCAGTTTGATACTTTTCCCAAGCTTGGTCGCCGACGACTTTGATGACAAAACGGACGTTGCGGAGACGCGCGGCAAAATACGCCGGAAGACCGTCTGAGGCCGCACCCATGGCATATACTACATCCGCGCCTTTGACCTGTTTATAGACTTCCTTGAAAAACCGCCAAAACCTTAGTGCGGATTTGCGCCCAATCCTGATGACTGGAAACTCTGTGTTGGTTTTTTCCGGCCTGTCTCCATATGCAACTACAAATGGAGCGTGCCCTATTTTCACAAGCTCTGTTGAAAAGCCTTTGACATATCCAGCTGGCCCGCCAATATCCGGCGGATAAATGCTGGAGGCAAACACAATCCTTTTTTGCGCAGCAAGCTTATCCCAAAGCGTATGGTATTTTGAGATACAGGCTGCCCAATCGAAGTTCTCGGCGAATAACTGACCCTCTTTGCCCATTTGTTCTGCGAGTTGTTGGTCGTTGAGCAAAGTGATTAATTTCTCGGCCGCGGCCTGGTAATCATCGCGTTCGACGAGATAACCAGTCTTGCCATCAATCAATGCTTCTGGGATTCCGCCGACCCTTGTTGCTACTGTCGGCAAACCCGCAGCCGCGGCCTCAAGCAAAACAATACCTTGACCTTCGCCGCGCGACAAAAGCGAGAAGACAGAGCCTGTACGCAACACGCGCATTGCACCTTCATGATCTTTTTTGCCGGTGAATGTCACTTTCTCAGAACAGCCCTGATCTTTTGCAAGCTGCTCAAGTGATGATTGCTCATCACCGTATCCGACCAAGTAGAGCTCTGCTTGCGGAACTTGTTTCAAGACCAGTGCAAAAGCTTTTATCAGACAGTCCACGCCTTTTTCTTTGGAGTAGCGCGCAATGCACACGATGCGATTTGGAGTTTTTTGTTCAGGAAGATTCTTGACCAAGTTCAAATCAACGCCATTGGGGATGACCTCGACATTACCGCCACCCCTGATCTTAAGTGCGCGATTTGCCAAAAATTGGCTGATGGCCGTGACTTCATCTGGCACGGTGTGGATTTTTTCCCAAAGCCAACTCATGGGCCATTTTCTCAATTTAGGATCTTCATCCAAATTGCCGCTTTGCAAAGTCAGGACTGCACGGATTTTCGGTCTCAGCCATTTGATCAAAATCAAACCCATGGCCGCATGGCTTTCCATGACTGCATGCACGATTTGCGGCTTGAGCTTCAAAACCGGGATTACGCACAAAAACGGATATAGAAACTTATCGAAAAGATGCCCTACCCCAACCCGGATAATAAGCACCCCATTGTCATTTTCGCGCCTGGCCAGGCTCCTGTCCCTAAGGCCGGCTATGACCACAATCTGCCTGTCGCCATGCCTGTCTGCCAGCTCCTGGACGCATAATTCAGCCCCGCTGATGAAGGGCTTATAGAACGTGGTTAAGATGACAATCGGACTTTTTTGCATATTTTAGCCAAAAATCAGGCTTTAGCTTGAACTTATTCTACAGCCAATTAAGCGAAAAATACACTAGATTGCGCAATTAATCAAGACTGTTGCCAATTATGCCTTTTCAGGACATAATGCCAAAAGATATGACCATCCTCATCACTGGCGGAGCCGGCGCTTTAGGGTCTTACCTAGTCCGCAAATACCTGGCCGAAGGGCACAGGGTTATTTGTTTGGACAATCTGATGAAAACGCGGAATACGGAAAATATCGATGCATTCATGCACGACAAGAACTTCACGTTCATCAAACACGACATAAACGACAAAATAGACTTCTCGGAAAAAATCGATTGGATTTTCAATGCCGCTTGCCCGGTCTCGTGCATTTCTCTGCAGATCGATCCGATCCACACGGTCCAATCCTGCACAACCGGGGTAATCAACATGCTTGAGCTGGCGCGCAAGCACAACGCAAAGTTTTTGCAATGCTCTTCGGCTGATATTTATGGCGAGATGGGCGACCATCCGTTCAAGGAGACTGACCGCGGCTCAACCAATACCCTCTCCCCTCGCGCCTGTTATGAAGAGGGAAAAAGAATTGCCGAGACTCTTTGCATGGATTTCCACCGCAAATACGGAGTGGAAATCAAGATCGCACGCATCTTCAACACTGCTGGTCCGCACACGCAGATGACGGACGGCCGCATACCTTCGATTTTCATCTACAATGCCTTGGCTCAACGCCCGCTCAGGATCTATGGCGATGGAACACAAACACGCTGCTTTCAGCATGTAGAAGATTTGGTTGAGGGCATGGATAAATTCATGAAGACATCAGCTGACGTGACCGGCCCGATCAATATCGGCAACACGCAAGAAATCACAGTACTGGAGCTGGCCAAAAAGATAGTCGAAAAGACCAGATCAAAATCAGAGATAATCTTCGATCGTGCGGACGATGCTCCGAAATTGCGCAAGCCTGACACGTCATTGGCCAAATCTGTTTTGAATTGGGAGCCAAAAAAATCTTTGGATGAATTATTGGATGACATGATTGCGCACTACAGGTCAAAAGGCCTGCCCGAAAGCACAGTGCTGGTTTTCGCGGTCACCTATTACCCGAACAACGGCCCAGCAGAAAATGCGCTCATGGCTTTGGCGCGTCAAATGCCAGAAACAGAGTTCCATGTCGTGACTACGCGCTTCAGCCGTGACAACCGCGCATTTGATCATTACGACAATGTCACGGTCTACCGCGTTGGCTTTGGCTCGCCTTTTGACAGGTTTTTGCTGCCGATTTTGGGCGCAATCAAAGCCAGAAGCCTTAACCGCAAATACCATTACCGTTTCATGTGGTCTATCATGGCCAGCTATGGCGCACTGATAGGGTTATTTTTAAAACTCCTGGGCAACAAAGCTTCGTTCATCCTCATGCACGATGACAGCGAAAAAATCTCAGGCTGGCGCAAAAAATTGGCAAACTATATTGAGAAGCGCTCAGACTCTGTGGTAGACAAGGCGCTCGAGACCGACATTTTTATCCATAAAATCCGCGAAACATATCACGAGCTGACCGCCAAACAGGAAGGCAAATTACTGAGGCCACTGTAATTTAGATTTAATCCTCTTCGCTTCTCCTTTTTGTAATTAATCAGTCAGTCCAGCTTTCAATTAATTAGGAAAGGAGACTTTAACGCACAGGAAACAAAAAAGCCGCGAGAAGTTGCGGCTACGATTCCAGCAGATGCGCCATATATTGGCGCATCTTTTCGAGATCAGCGAGGTGACCCTTGTCCGTGTAAGTCAGGCGCCGATCGACTTCGGCCTCAGCGGTCTTGACCAACCCGTCGATCCCCGAGGCGTATCCGGACTGTTTGTGGAGCTCGGAGGCGGCCTTGATCTGCGATCCGATGCCCGTGTCCACCAGCAACGGATAAATCCGCGGAAGCGGCAGACGCGCCTCGTCGAAGAGCTCAATGCAAGCCTGGATGAACGTGAGATATGAGCGCGGCGTATGCCACGAACCGCCGGTCTGCAGAACTATGCCAGTGGGCGGCTCGGCGACCAACCTCTTGGCCGCATTCATGGACTGCATGCGTGCGTGGTTTCCGACTTCGTCGGCTTCGATGCGGAAAAAGGGTGGATGAGCGACACCGCCAACAGCGGCCCACAACTTGTTAATGAGCTCTTTGTTGTACAATTCGCCCTTTTCCCTCTCCTCGGGATTGGTGCCAGTACAGATGAAGCGCTTGGCTTGAACACGTTCTGCACACTTAAGCGCCTGGGATACTCGATTGCGCTCAAACACACCAGGCATGACCACCAAAATTTCCGCCCGGCGAATCGTGTTCGCATGAGTCATAAGGCACATAAGCAAACCGTCGATGATGGCGAGATCTTTCAAGGCCTTGAATTCGGCTTCTGTAGACATCTTGTACCTCCTTCTGGTTGATGGGTCGAAACAGCGATTCCGCATTTAAGCACTGTTTTTAAGGTTTGTCAATGGAGAAACCACATCAAATATAAGTAAAAATTTGACTAAATACAGCGTTTTCCTGTCTAATAGGCAGCATGGACCAAAAAGGCCTGACAATGATCCTGGTCACGAGCCAGGATTGGGGCGGCGTACAAGCCTATGTTTTGGATTTGGCTCTGGCTCTAAAGTCACGGGGTTTGCCGGTGATTGTTTGTGCAGGAAGACCCGAGAAGTTAGAAGTTAGAAGTTTGAAGTTAGACGTAGGACGAGAACTGGGCGATAAATGTCTAGAAGCAGGAATTGAGTTTATCGAGTTAAAAAGAATGATCCGTGACATTAACCCGATCTCAAATACGCGCGCTTTATTTGAATTGATCTCTTTGTTTAAAAAACATCAGCCGCATACAGTCCACTTGAACTCCAGCATGATGGGCGCAGTCGGATCTTTGGCAGCAAGAATCGCTGGTATTCAGCGCGTTGTATATTGCATTGGCGGCTGGGCATTCAATGAGCAGATCTCCAGCTGGAAAAAAAGTCTTTACATAACAATCGAAAAAATCTCAGCGCGCTGGAAAGATGTGATCATCTGCGTACACCCTGGCGATGAAAAACTGGCGTTGGACATAAAAATCAAACCGCGCGAAAAAGTCATGACCATCCCAAATGGCATTGACGTCAACTTATTCCAATCTCAACTTCGTGATCGCGAAACCGCGCATTCGTTGTTAGCTGAACGATGTACGATGTACGATGTACGATGTACGGTTGTTGGCACGGTCGCCAATTCTTATCCACCGAAAAATCTTTTTTGGTATCTTGAAGTGTGCAAAACAATCACAGACAAGCACCCTGATTTCAAATTCGTGATTATCGGAGATGGCCCGCAGTTTGAAGAGTTGAAAGCCAAGCATGCGTCTCTGAATCTACAAGACAAGGTGATTCTGACAGGCCGCTTTGAATCAAAACTGCTTTACACGGCTTTTGATATTTCTGTCTTGCCTTCAACCAAAGAAGGCATGCCACTTGCAGTCTTAGAATCCATGGCTGCCAAAGTCCCCTGCGTCGTGACTGACGTCGGCGGGTGCAGATGGATGCTGCAGGACGAACAAGGCAGCGCTGGACTCGTGATCCCGCCAAACGACGACAAAGCCCTTGAGCAAGCTATCGAAAAACTTGCGTCAAATTCCCTATTACGCCAAGAATTAAGCCAGCGCGCCTACAACCTAGTCACTGAGAAATTTAACTTGCAGGACACTCTGAACAAAACAATTGAAACACTGTGATTTGCACTAGTTTCGAATCTTGAGTTACAAGTTACGAGCTACGAGTATTAGCGTCTCGGTCCGCCCTGGGTCGGTTCCTGGACAGTAGTGACAGGCGAAGCTTGAGTCTGGACTACGTTTATGCCTGTTGGCAACTGAGAAGTGCCGGGCGTGGTGGTAGTAGCCAACTTGATGGATTCATCTATTGTCTTAGCGCGTCCGTCAATCAAAGCCTGAAATTTAGGCTGGGATGTCGGGTCCATTTTGATGACTGCGCCCAAAATCATATCCCTTTGTTCCATAAGGCCCTGGTGTTCCATGCTCTTGGCGATTTCTATATAACTTGCGGCCGGAGCAGCGGCTAAATTAGGAAGCATATCAAAAAGTTTTTTCAATCCTTCTTTGTCGTTTTCCATATCATAAGCTTGAGCTACTAAAACCGCATCCTGGCCGCCGCGTAAACTAAACGGATGGGCAGCACTCATGGATTTGATTATATATTTTGCGCCCTCTTTCTGGTTGCCTAGGTCAAACCAGGTGCTCACGCCCACATACCACCAGCCCTCACCGATGCTCTCGTCAAACGAAGCAGCTTCTTTATATTTGTCCAAACCCTCTTGCGCTCTGCCCATTTGTATGAGCAGGCGGCCGTAGGCGAAGTACAACTGCTGTCTTTTCGGGCTCGTTTCAATAGCTCGCTTAAAATACGTCTCAGCTTCCTGATATAGTGCCGTGTTGTTAGTGGCCTGGCCTACGCTTTGTAAAAGGCTGGCATAAATAAACAGCGGATGGGTATTCATTCCATGCGATGCCAAGTGCCTCTTTGAAACATCCTGGATTAGGGCAAACATCTCTTTCCATTTCGGCCACTGCTGCAATGCTCCTCCATCTATCATGTTGATCATGTTCCTGGAATGCAGGAACGTCTGTTCATCCAGATACGGGGTTTGAATGACTGCTGCTTCTTTTGCATATGCCAACCACGATTCAGCATCTCCGCTTGCAAACGCATTATTGGATTTTATACTCAGATACGAAGCATACGCAGGTAGTACTGAGGTGAAATACGCGATTAGGATAAAAATAACCTGCAAAATACCGAACGTAATCCAGGGTACTGGTTTTTGGGACGGAACTTTTTGAACGGCATTCGGGTCGGGCTGGCCTGAGAATATCGGAAACCCGATGCAAATCACAAAAGCATATAAGAGGAAGCTCATGCTGAACGCAGCCGGATGGTCGAACACGAACAGGTTCTGCAGAAAATATCCGGCAGGCAAACCCATGAGAATTGCCGTGGTCGTAATGTCTATGAAGCGTTTTTTACGTGCACGAATGATTGACGCGTAAAGCAGGACCCAAACAGCAGCAAAAGTCAGGAAGCCCACGATGCCTGTCATGCTGATAACATCAAAAACCGTATTGTGCGCCCGGTCAAACCAGGTTTCATAATATCCGCTTTCCAAAGATTTTGGATTATAGTATTTATTGAACAGGATGTGAAAATCATCAAGGCCCCAGCCTGTTAAAGGCCGGGCTATAAAGCCCTCCCAGGCAATATTCCAGGCAATAAACCGCCCGGTTGTGCCGGTCTGCAAGCTGAACATGCGGGAAGCGGTTGGAAATTCTTTTGAAAACGATTGGAAAGCTTGGGTCTTGATGCCAACGGTCACAATTCCGACGTAACACAAGACGCCGGCAAAAATCACGGAAAATAGTATTATCTTGATTTTTTTACTGCCCACCAGCACACCGACAGTGATTGCGGAAACGGCAATACCGAAAATCAAACCCATGAAAGGGCCTCTGGAACCGGCCGCGAACATGGCTCCCATGGAAAAAATAAAGGCCACGACATACCAAGCCCTCCATGCTACGGATTTATTTTTTACCCAGAGCAAGGCCAAGAAAAATAAGATGAAAATCTGGTATGCCCCCATGTAAATCGGGTTGTCCAGCAAGCCCCCTACTCTGCTGGCGGCCGGAAAAAGCAATAAGGCCGGGTAAGGTTTTTGGAGCAAAGCGACAATGGCCATGAACACGCCGAGAATCACTTGGTAATTCAGGAGCTTGTTCCACTGGGTCCAAGTTTTGATCACTGAAACCGTCATTGTCAGCCAAATGAAGAAATGCAAAAGCGTAAAAAAGCCGTTCATCCTTTCTTGATTTCCCCACCAGGCACGCACAGGATCCACAGCAAAGATAACCGACAAAAGCAGGGCTAAAAAATAGGCGCAGATGGCCAGATACAACATAGACTTTTTTGGCCGGAATTCAGGTTCGATCCAGGCTAAAATAATATATGCCGGAAAAGTCAGGCCGATCAAAACCTGGAAAAAAATCAATTTGGAGAAAACGAACGGGAAGATCACGACCGGCACAAACATCAGAGGCATAAGCAAGCCTCCGTAAATCCCTACGTAAACCAATGCTTTCAGCATTTTAATGGCAGATTGTCTTTGCATATGGGCAATAGAATAACAGCCGGTATATACAAAAACAAGACCCTTTGCAGGGTCTTGTTTTTTGCTTCTTGCGAAGCAGAGCCTATTTCCTTGCGGAATTAGTTGCTCAATGAAGCGCTCGATGAGAGGTCTTCGACGTTGACGTCGTTGGACCAGTCGCGAGAGATGGTCGAAGGAATGCTACCCACTAATACTGCCGTTGAGGCATGTGGGACTTCCGAGTTGTCTGACCAGACAAACGTACCGAGCTTGAGGCTTGCACCTGGTGCACCGCCAGCAGCAGATTGATCTAAGTTGAAGATCGATGTGCTGGAGACAGCGAAGATGCCCGTGCTCTTGGTTGACAAGTAGCCAGTGACCACCGGGGCCGTTGGGTCGCGGTAGAATGAAGTGGTTACGTTGTTACCAGTGCCAGTGTAGGCCACAGTGGCGCGGAGCGAATAGATATTGCCCGAGCCGCTGATTGAATCCTCACCAGTGAAAGCAACGATAGCCTTAAAGCTGTTGACGCCAGCTTGGGTCTCCTGCTGCGCTGCCTTGATATCCGTGGCCGAAGTTGAGTTCACGATTGTGTACTCACCGGTCGGGACCAAGGTTGAGCCGCGATACAACCTGAATGAGCTCAAGCCCACGTTGGCTGACTTGGAGATGTTGAACACCATCTGTTTCAAGGCAATGGAACCGGCTGAATCAGCGCCCACCTGAGCGCGATAGAGTTCGAGTTCACCGGCCGAGAGAACAGTGTTGGTCAAGTTCTGCTTGGTGACAACAGGCTTTGTCTTGCGGATGACCTGGGTGTTGCCAGCTGCTGCGCCTGAAGCTGCGTACACGCGCTCACCAGACGAAACGCCTGTGGTGCGGATGTTGAGCTTGGAAGCATAGTTGGTATCCCATTCACCAGTCTGCAAGTTGTCGCGGATGCCGATGCCAGGAGCATGGCCAGAGCGAGCCACATTGGTGGTTGCGCCGTTGACCGAAGATGATGGCGAGACATTGGAAAGCTTGGCCCACAATTCAAAGTTGGTCGAGCTATCCTTAAGAACCGTGAACTCATTGCCTGTTAAATCAATGTCCACGCTGCCAATTGCGCCAGACGATAATACGTTGGAGCTCTTGATTGCGCCGCCTGTAGCTATGCCGATGGCTACGAAGTCTGCGTTATCGCCGCCGGTGGTCGAGCTGACCGTGATGCGATCGATCTGCATGTCTTCGTACTGAGCTGTAGCCTTATAGCGAGCAAACGGTACCCAGACGTCCTTACCAGCCACGACGATTGAAGTGGAAGGATGAGCGTCAGCAGACACCGTAATGTTACCCTTGGACAAGATTGTGGTGTAGACAGAAGGAGCGGCGCCCAACTGAGTGGTCTTCAAAGCGGTTGAAACGCTTGCAGTCACTGTGTTGGCGTCGTCGTCCTGAGCTGTGATATCACCGTTTGCAGCAATACCGACTTCAACCTTGTCAAACGGTGCCGTTGTAGCTGCCGTTGAGGTGAAGGTGGCTTTGACTGTCAAATCCTTGGTCGTGCCCTTGAGAACCTTCAAATTCATGTTTGTGATTTGTGCGGTTCCAAGAGTCGTGTCCGGAGCCTTGGCAATACCGACTTGCGTGGCGCCATCCCACAGGGAGAGCGAAGCAACGCGGCTTACGCAAGAACCAACGGCATAAGCCACACCAGCCAAGCTAGCCTTACAAGTCAAGGTCAGGTTAGTGATCGTGACATCAGACTGAGCACCGGCTGAGAGGGAAATGCCGACTACTGACTTATTGATGGACTTTTTAACCACAGTGGCTGACACCGGGTTAGAGGCCAAATCAGCAGTCAAACTGGATGACTTGATGGTTTGCACGTTACCAGCTGTTGAAGCATTCGGGACGATCTTGGTGATATCCAGGCTTTCACCAGTGGATACGACCTTGACATCGCCAGCGATGAACGGGCTGAAAGTAGCCTTGTACTTGTGCGTGCCATTCAAGTAGAACTCGTTGATTACATCTTCAGTGTTAGAGAGGTCAGCGGCCAGAGCCAAATTTAAGGTCGTGCCAGCCTTCAGGGTGAAGGTGTCATTGAAGACCAAAGCCTCGCTGGTTGAAGAAGCTGCCGAGGTCAATTCCTTGGGACCCATTATTGTTGCGCCCGTATCAAGATTATAAATCTTGATGTTGCGGAAGTACTTTGTGCTGGCTGAGCCTACGATCAAGTCGTTGGCTGAGTTGCCGGCCAAAGTAAAGCGCAGATAGCGGATTTCCAAATCATTGTCAGCAGATGTGAGTGCGAACTTGTAGAACGGAACTGACAATTTGCCCTTGGCTACGTTAGCCGACGGAGGACCGTTGAAAGCAAATGACAAGTTGCCGCCCTGAGTTGTGACTGATACGCCCTCAGCTGAAGTATCGAACGCAGAAATCGTGATGCTTGCACCTGAGTTATAGACAGTGTCTGTGGCGTTGATATCAGCAGCGTACTCAATGTAGGTAACGATTGTGCGACCAGAGCGGCCAGCCACATCGCCACGGAGTGAGAATACGCGCGTCACACCATTCGGGATGAGATACGCAGTGTCGAAAGTGAGCACGATCTGGCCCTTGGCATTGATCGAAGCGGCAGAAGCCACCTTGGTCGAACCCTGGTACAGTTCAAAGTTGCTCAAATCCGAGTTGTCCACCGTGCCGCCCTGATACAGAGCCACGCGGTTGACGCGGATATCATTGGTGTTGGCTGTGAGTTTGAAGCTTGAGATCTCAACATTCTTGGAACCGATGACCGGGTTGGCCGGGGTCGGGCCTGGTTGAATGGTGAGTGTGCCGGCCGATGAAGCACCGATGACAAACACATTGCCGCGGACCGGGAAAGAACCCGAGACCGTGCCTGTGCCTGTGAGCACTACACTGGCTGCATCAACCAATTCGAAAGCATGATTGCCTCCGGTTACGGTTGGGCTGTTGAAGTCAGCATAAACATAGTATGACTTCATGCCTCCAGCCGGAATCGTGACGTTCAACGAGTTGAACTCAGTGACATTGGTGGTGGCATTTACCGAGCGGCCCGTGGTTAAACGGTTGCCGTCCTGGTCATACAAGTAGACGTTGGCGAAATCTGAAGTTGAACCGACACCTACGCGATGGAAGCGCATGCCGGAGACCAAAGCGTCAGCACTGCCGGCAGTCAAGTTGACCTTGACCATCGGGACGCCCATGGCGTTCTTCGGAACTGTTGCGCCAGACGGGGTATCAGAGGCCAAGGCCACTGTTACGCTGCCGTTGACTGAAGTTGAACCGCTGCCGCATGAAACGGACCAGAAGTTATCAGCTTCCAAGCCAGTCACGTCTGCACCGTCAGGATACGAGATCGTGGTGGTGATGACATTGATGGCATTGAACTTGTTGTCTGTTAAAGCAGTACCAGCAAGCTTGCGCTTCTGTCCATTCATTACTACGTAGCGATTTGCATCGCCGGCATAGGTAACGAGCGAACCATCCGGGTGGACGTTCGATGAGACTGAAGCACCAGTCGTGTAGTTGACGAAGAATGAATCAGGCACGTCGATGACGCGCGTGGCCCAAGCATCTCCATAGAGGGCCTTGGCAATGGCTTCGGATTCGATCCAATGCAAGGTTCCGCACTTGGTGACGGCATAGGTCTTAGGGTCTGTGGTGATCTTCACGAGCTTGGTGCCCGGGCGGACCGTCACATTGCCCCCAATCATGATGGCAGCGAGTTCTGCATCTGTAATTGTTTTAACAGCTGAGAAATCGTTATACCAAGAGAAGTACGTCTTTTCATCTGGGAAAACATAGCGTTTTCCATCGGTGGCGTAGAAGTACACTGCTGGACCCGAAGCCTTGATCAAGTCGCCATTTACTAAAGTGGCTGCCTGAGCTGAGACTGGGAAAGCTAATGCACCGGCTCCGACTGACCAAAGAATGGTCACGAAAGAGACGACCGCGGAAAAGACTTTCTTTAATGAATTCATAATAATACTAATGTATTGTTGTTTTGCAGGAATAAATTTCCCGCTAATTTTGAATGAGTGACCCTTCCCTCCCGCCGTTGGCGGGAATCGACCTTTTTTGGAGGATCGTGGTACGTCATTTTTACGAACGACGTGTCGTGGCGAGGATTTAACATCTGCGGGCGCTGGAGTTCGAGATCCCTGTGTTTGTGGGAGTCCGGCAAGGATACGTTCAAGGCAAACGCCGAGTCCGCAACCAAGCTCTTCTTCCCCCGCCCGTCAAGGCATCCGTCTGAGACAGGTGCCTTGTTTAGAGGGGAAGACTTATTTTGTTTGTGTTTGTGTTGAGCTGGATGTGTTAACGGGCGATGTGCTGCTGCCTGACGCTGTGCCAGGAAGCGCCCCCGACGTACTCGAGGCTGCTCCAGCCACCAATTTCACATCGCTTTCCTCTAATGTTTTTTGGGCCGTGAAGACTTGCGTGGTTCCGGTTTTTATTAAATCCACTGCTTCATCAATTTTATTTTCTGATACGAGCTTATCTGCACTGGAAAATGTTTTCTGAGCCTCTGCAACCTGCTTGATGGCTGTGCTGGCTGGCGTTGATGTGCCAGACGCTTGCAACAGATTGCAATTACCGCAAGTAGTGCTGGTCGCCAAACTCAAAGTCTCGGCGATTGTGCGCACCACAGATTCATTGTGGTTCTTTATGGCATCAACCATATCTTGCTGGGTGACTGCGCCTGAATCTTGCTGATGAGCGTCGGCTAGCACTTCCAAAGCTTTCACAGCCGTATCAGATGCGGCCATTTGCGCTTCAGAAACTTTTGCCTTATCTTCGGGAGACAAGTCCTGCTTGCTCTCCTGCAAAGTCTGGACAACCGTAGCAGCCTGTTGATCAACAACCTTGGCCACGTCTTTAACCTTGTCCGGCGAAACAACATTCTTCGTATCTTCCAATTGCTGCTTCAGTGTATGCAAATCGCGCTTGAGAACCTCAGCGGTTTGGACAATTTTATTTGACCTGTCAGCCGAGGGCTTGGCAATCGCCAGCTTCATTTCATCAACGCGGCGGCCCGTAAATTCGGATTTAAGCAAAACTTTATCTTCTGGATTTTTAGCCAAAGCCAAGCGCGCTTGTTCGGTTGCGAGCTTGACGCTGTATAAAAGATCACCAGGCAAAGATTGTTCTGCCGCAGAAACAGAAAGCAACGAGCCGCCGAAAAGGGCTAGCAAAATGCCGACGATCGCGAATGCAGGAGTGCGCAACCATTTGAACGAAAAAACCGGAGCTAAATATTTCATCAGATCCAAAGGTGAGCTGGCTGTTTCTTTCGGCAATGTATTTTTTACCTGCATCAACAAAATAGACCGAGTGTCTTTCTTCCACTGTTCGTTCGGTTCGACTTGGCGCACGGCCAGTCTTATATCTTTAATTTTCTTGAAAAGATTGTAGTTCATGTTTCAAAACCTTTCATGGCTTTTAAAGCTTTCATGCCCCGGTGATAAATGACCCTGACATTCCCTGGCGCCTTGCCCAAGACAATGCCGATATCAGAGAATGACAACTGGTCAATCAACCTCAAGGCAAGCACGTCGCGATAATCTTCCTTTAACATCTCTAACTGTTTAAGAATCAATGACACCTCTGATCTGGCTTCCATAATCTCTTTACCGCGGCCTACGTCATCTAACAGAGTAGACGCGAATTCAGCCTGTTCTGTTACAGAGTCCAAACTAGTAGTCTTGTCTGAGTTGCGATAAAAATCAGCTATTTGGTTCCTGCAAATCCTGTAGAGTAGGGCCCGAATATTAGTAACTGGCTTAGGTTGTTGCAAAAATTGCCATAATTTAGTAAAAACTTCAGCCGTAATATCCTGTGCATCTTCTTGCTTAGGCAGCTTCAAAATCGCGAATCTATAAATAGAGGACACGTAGTTATCGTAAATTTTAGCAAAAGCTTCAGGGTCCTTCTTGACCTTAAGCCGGTATAATAAATAACGGTCTATTAATTGGCTCATTTTGCTTATCTTAAACGCTGAACGCACAACGCTAAACCCTAAACGCGTCGAAGCCTAAGGGTTAAGGGTTAAGCTTTAAGGGTTAAGCTGATTTAGTAGGTCTAGATTGCCAGAAAAACCCATAAATATCAATGCCTAAAGCACTTATTTTGATGATACTTGACGTTTTTTCTTTTTATGTCTAATCTATTCTAGACATAACTATGGAAAACTCGCCTATCCGTTTAAGTATTTCCCAGGCCGCACGCCTTTTTGGCATATCTGATCGCACTCTGCGCCGAGCAATCAGCTCTAACCAAATTAGATATGTAGTCGTGAAAAATCGATATCAACTTAACTTCGAATCCGTGCTGTCTTGGTCACAATCCAAACCCAAAGTTTTAAATAAACTTGAAAAGCAAGGCATAGGCCAATGGGTGGAGAAGTGGAAGATCAAAAATCCAAAATTCTCTCCTCGTCCGCCCCAAACCAACTGACAACTCTAAACTTACAACTTACAAGAGCGTTCTGGTTACTCTTGTCAGTTGTACGTTGTCAGTTTTTGGTGTTTGATCAAATAATTGACTTGTAGATTTTTTCGAGTTTATCGAGATGGTCATTCCAATTGAATTTTTTAACAAATTCTCCAGCCGCTTTTCCCATTGCGATCCTTTCGCCTTGATACATCCTTTCCATTTTTGAGATTGCAGCCACCCAAGATTCTACCTGGCCTGGTTCGGCCAAGAAGCCGGTCTTGCCATCCTCAACCATTTCTGGCAGGCCGCCGATTCTTGATGCAATCACCGGCAGATTCATGCCCATGGCTTCGAGGACCGTGAGCGGCGCATTTTCATACCAGACCGACGGTATGAGCATGGCCTTTGCATTCACCCGAATGTTTTCCAGATCTTTGCCTGTTTTAAATCCCAAAAATTCTATGCACCCAGGCGCCAATCCGCGCGCCAAAGTCTCAAGCCTGATTTTTTCCGGGCCCGAACCTATGATCTGAACTTTTATGTCTTTCAATAAAGCTGCGGCGCGAATTATTGTTTCAACGCCTTTTTCAGGGTACAGCCGGCCGACAAAAATATACGATCCATTCTCATTCCCCAGCGCTTTGACAGAATTTTCGTCAGCTGGATTCGGCACATACTGAAATTTGCCGGGTGGCTCGCCCCATTCAACCATCTTGTCCATCAAAAAGCGCGAAGGCGAAATAAACGTTGAGATTGTTTTTTCGTATGACTGAGAAACTTTAGTCATGCCCATTTCTAAAGCGCCCAAAATATTCGGCGCTATTCCGTTGAATAAGCATTGATGTGCGATCGCCTGATAATATTTCCCTCCCTTGCATCTTTCGCAAACTTGGCCTTGTGTGAACATCTTATAATTCGGACAAGCCAGCTTGTAATCATGCAAAGTCTGGACTGCTGGCACTTGCTTTTGCCTGATCACTTTAAGGATGCTGCTTGATAGATGGTGATAGATGTTGTGCAAATGAACCACATCCGGCTTGACTTCATCGATCATCCTGGCAAGTTCGCGCGCCGCCTCGCTGTTCCATAAAAAGTTTTTAGCTTTTTTCGCATCTTTCGCCAGACCTTCGCGCTTGTCATAGGCATAGCGCGTAACGAAGTACTGGCTATCAAGGGATGGACGATTGCCTTCGCTCTTGGTGGAAAATATATGGACTTCATGCCCTCTGGCCTTTAATTTTTCCATCAAGGCAGGTATGTAAAACTCCGGCCCGCCGCGGTAATCAAAAAATTTATTTACTTGCAAGATTTTCATACATGGAAGATGGTTGATGTTTTAATGGCTTCGGCCGAAAAAGGCGCCGGTAAATCCCCTTGTCCCAACATTTTTCGATAGAGGCCGGCATAGGCCTGAGCCATTTTTTCTTCGGAAAACTCATTCCACTTTTCTTTCATGGCCGTGGCATTGGCTTTAGCCACAAAATACATTGGCTTGTTCAGTACCTCTGCCAGCGCCTGCTGCAAATCCTCCTCGCTGTTCGGTTTAACGAAAAGGACTTCATCTTGGTCAAATAGTTCTTTCAGCGGCCCTATGTCCGAAGCCACAATCGGCAAGCCAGCGACTGCAGCTTCAATCACAGCCAGGCCCAAGCCCTCCCACAAAGAGGGGAAGACAAAGACATCGTATTCAGCATACAAGTCAGCTGTGCTCACATTGCCCAAAAATCTGACCCTGGCTTCAAGACTGAGCTGAGCGACTAAGCCTTCGAGCGCTGGTCGCAAACTGCCGCTGCCAGCGATATCCAATTTCCAGGGTCGTTTGATATTGGCCAAAGCGCGCAAAAGCAGGATTGGATTTTTTTGTTCTTCCAGCCGTCCGACAAACAAGACGCGCGGCACGTCATGGAAAGGGCTAGCTGACCTTTTTTTGATTTTTGATAGGTCAATGCCGTTGTAAATGACTTTTATCTTTTCCTTTTTTATCCAGTAATCGCGCGCCATGTGTATTTTGACCTGATTGGAAACCGCCACATATGCGTCGCTGAAGCCGGAAAGCAGAATCAAGCTGACGCGCCCCAAAGTTCCATAATCGCAAAAAACATTATGCTCGGTCGTGATAACTCTTTCTGCTCCGGCAAACTTGGCTGCCAGCCTGCCCCAAGTATCAGACGCGAAAAGATGGGTATGCACGATCTGCGGCTTAAGATTTTTCAGGATATTGATCAGCTCGAAAAATATCTTGATTCGGCCATAACCTGGCACACGCTCAAGCTTGATGTAGTTTATGCCTTTGCTTTTTATCCTAGATTCAAGCGCGCCGCCGCTGACTAAGCTGAGCATCATTGTCTCAAAACCGAGCTCTGGCAGTTTCTCGGACAGGTTCATGGCCACGATTTCTGCGCCGCCCATCAAAAAAGTCGGGAGCACTTGCAAAACCAACGGGGATTCGGAAGAAGGGAAGAGCTCCAAGAGCCAGGCCCTGGAAAAATATTCAGGCAAACAGGCGGCAGTCAGCCCGTCCAGCCAATCTGTAAGATGGAAATATTTATCTTTTTTCAAGCCTTTGCTACCGGACGCAATCCCTAAATTCATTGATCTAAAAACTCTAAAAGCATGTCCTCTTGTCGCATCTCTGATTTTTTCAAGCTTTTCCTTTTTCGATTCGACTTTGACGAACAGCCGGCCATTGTCTTTGATCTTGTTTTTTAATGCATCCAAAACAGACAAATCAAAATCAGGGGACACGATTGAATTGAATGTCTTGTTCGGCAGCTGCTCAAAATTGCCGATTATTCCGTTGAGTTCCAAGCCCGCGGCCGCAGCGATTTCCTTGGCTTGTTCAAGATCCTTGTCCGAATCAAATGTCGCGGTCACTTGCATGCCCAAGGCCAAAAACGGAAGCGCGAGCTGAGGATCTTTGTTGCACAAAATCGCGATGCCACAAGCTTCGTCGCTTGATTCCCAATGCCGGAGCGCGCCTTGCACGTAAAAATCCAACTCGCGCAGACCACCGAGCCGACGGTAGTGATTGCTTAAAGAGTGATAAGGTTGAGTTGGACGCATAACTATCAATTAAAAATTCAAAATTGATAATTCAAAATTCAGGAGGCCTTTGGCTTTTATCTGGTAATCCGCGAAGCGGCACATGAACTTTGAATTTTGCATTTTTAATTTTGAATTATTTCAGTTTCATTCGTCTCAAATATCTTAAGCGCAGCGAACAGGATTCCGATGGGCAGCCAAAGATGGGCCGTCCAATAAGCTGTGTTGAAAAACTGATAGATGACAGCGCCCGCGGCACTGGCCGCCAAAATCACGCACACAATCCGGGCCGTATCCTTCATGGGCTTGATTTTGGAAAACGCCAGCCAAAAACTTTCCAAAAGCACTAAGGCATAGGCAATGAGCCCCAGCGCGCCGGTTTCAGTCATAAGCTTTTGCGCAAACCCGTGCGCATCCAGCGGGGCGCCGAATTCCTGGGCAAACACTTGGGCATTAGCCACGCGCCCCAAAAAAGTGCCGGCACCGCTGCCAATGACGGGCTGTTCCAAAAAAGAATAATAAGCGATTTCAGACAGCATCAAGCGCGTTGCATTTGAATCTTGCGCTGTGCGCGAAAAACTGAAATATAATTGGAAGATGGCGAGCGGCGTGATGATCAAAATCAAAGTCGCGATCTCAAAAGCATATTGTTTTATCTTGTGCCTCCACAGAGTCAGCATCAAAAACACGATCTGGATGATCAGCACGATCCAGGCTGTGCGCGCCAAAGTCAGCAATGCGACAAGAGCTTGGAGGGCCGCCGCACCATACAGAAGATGGCGCGTGCGTGATTTTTTCGCCAGATATGCCAAAGCCAAAGTGCTCGGCGCAGTGAACAATAAAGTCTCAGCCAAAAGATTATGATTGTTGCCGAACAAATCAAATCCAAACAAAGGTATGGGATGGGCGCGCCTGATTGTTTGGTTTGTGAACTCAAGGCTTACCAAAGACAACAACCCATCAACAGATGCGATAAGCCCAACTGTTGTCAAAATGCCCAGCGCGGCTTTAAGGCGCCGCAGAGATCTGATCAAATTGGCTGGCAAAGCAATGAATGCCACATAGCAAAAAACTACGGGTCGTAAAATAAATTTCAAGATTAAAACCGGATCCGGGCCATACGAGCTAAAAATTGAAATCAGATGTGCTGCAACCAATCCCAGATACGAACGCCAGATTGGCAATTGAGGTTTCCAATTCGTGTCCCTGCGTCTGAACCAAAGAATGAAAACTTTAATGGCCCACGCCCCTATCACTAAGACCAAAAAGATTTCCCCCAGAAAAAGATCAATTGATCCGGCAAAGGCACTTTCTGCTGTGTCTGAAGTTCCTAATGGCACAGATACGGTCAAACCCAGCATGCAAGACAAAAAAAGCGCTATATATAGAAAAAAATACGTATATCTGTATGCCAAAATCATGCCTAAAATGGCGCAACCCAGCAAAACTGGGCCAAAAGGTAGGCCAAAAGCGACTAAAACTGAACCAATGAACAAGACTAAAAACACTCCCCAGGAAAGCAAGGGCAAACTCCTGATTTTTTCGCTCAACCAAGGCGTTTTTAAGGCTTTAACGCTTTCCTCCATTGTCCTAAAAGCATACCATGAGTTAGCCCTGGTAAAAAAGTGCATAAACTACTTAAAAAAATGACACAGCTTTCCAAAGCTCCCCTCTTGACAAAGGAGCCAAATTACTGGTAAGAAGCTCTCACTAGAGATGAAGGAGCGATCCTTCGACAACTCAAACAGGAGGTTGGTGATGCGACGTCAGAATGCGATTCGGTACATGTTGTTGGGAGGGATCGTTCTTGCGGGATCGATCGACACCGGGTGCCAAGGGAGCTACGACCACAAGGAGCAGTACAGCCAGGTGCAACAGGCCTTGTCCTGCGCACCGGGTGTTTTCACCCACGGATGTACCTACGAGCAGCAGAACGAGACTTGCTATTTCGACGGCAAGCCCCTCGTCTGCGCGAACTGCATCTGGTGGGACCAAGCAGCTCTGACCAAGAGCGGTGGGCACATCCCCGATAATTCCAAATGCCAGCCCAGCGAAGCTGGTGCCGGTGGAACGTCCACGGGCGGGACTGGTGGAAACCAGGACGCCTCGGCTGGCTCTGGAGGTACGTCTGTCGGAGGAACGGGCGGAACCTCAACCGGAGGCACGGGTGGTACCGACCAGGATGCGGCAGCTGGAAGCGCAGGAACCGGTGGAACCGTTTGCTCCTGCACACCAGGAACCAAGTTCGGTCCGTGCGAAGGTGATGGCTGGCAGTACTGTCTTGCGGACTGCATCAACCTGACCGCTTGTCTCCACACTGGAGCAGGAGGCTCGGGCGGCAGCTCGACCGGCGGCGCAGCAGGCAGCGGCGCTGGCGGGACCACGACTGGCGGCAACGCGGGCGCAGCAACCGGAGGCACGGCTGGTGTCGGCGGAACTTCCACAGGTGGATCGTCCGGAACCGGAGGCACAGCAACCGGCGGAAGCGCAGGTGCAGCTGGTGCTTTGACTGGCGGATCTGGCGGCACGGCTGGCACGGGCGGAACCTCTACCGGAGGAACTGCAGGCCAGGCTGGTGTGGCTGGAAGTGCGGGGTCCTCGACCGGAGGCACGAACGCTGGCGGCGCTGGCGGGACCACGACTGGCGGCAGTGCAGGCGCAGCAGGTGCTTTGACCGGTGGATCTGGCGGCACGAGCGCAGGCGGAAGCGCAGGCGCAGCTGGCACGGGCGGAACGTCAGGAGATTGCAAGGGTGGCCAGGAATGCGCCACGTATTCCTTCCCCCCGGACTACAGCTGCAAGGAAACACTGCCTCAAGAGCCAGGATCAGACGCCGGACTGGAAGTCGTGACGTTCGGCTGCGTCTGTGGCTGGGTTATGTCGATCGACGCCATCCCGTACATGGTCTGCCAAGATGGCGGAGCAGGAGGCTCGGGCGGCACCGGAGGCACTTCGTCGACCGGCGGAAGCGCTGGCGCAGCTGGTGCTTTGACCGGCGGCGCAGGCGGAACGACAGCCGGTGGTTCAGGTGGCACGAGCACGGGTGGCACGGCAGGCAATGCCGGTTCATCCACTGGTGGCACGTCGGCCGGAGGTGCAGGCGGATCTGGCGGTGTTCTGCCGGACGCAGGTTCCTCGCTCAAGAATCCCGAATTCCTGACCGACCCATGCGTGGACGCGGATCGCGCGATCTCGCCGACCACGCTCCCCGCAATCGGACTCTGGCTCCAATACCAGGCGCCGATCAAGCTACCGGACACGCTGCTCGGCGAGTACGACTGGACCAACTACACTACGCCAGGGTACACGGATACCAAGTGGCAGATTCGAACAGCCACTTCCTCGACCGCGGCCACGAGCATCTTCGCCCTGCTCATCAACACCCCGGGCCTGTCCTATGACCGCTGGTTCATGGTCAAGCAGATCGACCCTCTGTCCACGCAGGATTGCCTGTTCTACAACAGCGACGGGTACTACTGCAACTACTCACCGGATGCCACGCAGACCGGAACCCTGTTCTGCTCTGGCACCTGGACCCTGTGGCTGGACAATGTCCAGGTCACGACCTACACGGATGCGGCAGGTGTGACACCCGCTCTGCCCTTCGTCAAAACCTTCACGTTCAAGGATGGAAATTGGGCGCCCAAGATCGGCGTCCGTCTCCCCCTCGCTACGTGATTCTCGACGCGTTCCTAGAACGTGTCTCTCGACGCCCTTAAGCAAGGCGTCTTTTTTATTCGCTTCGCTCGTACGAATTACGAATTTGTATACGAATATACGAATTCGTTTGCAAAAAAAACGAGGCATACCAGAGGCTGCCAGTTGGCTCCCCTCCTCCTTCTGTCATTTCGAGCGCTTCCTCCCCTTTTTGTCATTTCGAGCGGAGTTTGACGGAGTCGAGAAATCGTCGATTCTTGTGTTACCATTTTTCTGCCAAATCTTCCCAAGTCGGATTCATTGAAGTAATCAAATCACCTTCTTTGTTCTTGACCAGCGCTTTATTTGCTTCTCACGTTCAATTACTGCCATGACATCATTGCCAACTTCAAAATAAACTAGGCGATCACATCCATATTTTTTAGTAAAACCAGGAACAGCATGCATTCTATGTTCTGCGATACGCCTATTTAGATCATTAGTCATCCCGACATACAAAGTACCCGAAGGAGATGACGTGATATAGATAAAATAATCCTTCATATAATTAGAATAAACAAAATTTGCATTCTTGTCATTTCGAGCGAAACGAAGTGAAGTCGAGAAATCTCCGAATCCAACGTTACCAAGTAACTTCAGTTTCCGAGATCTCTCGACTGACGCTCGAGATGACAAAAGGGGGTACAGTCGAGATGACAAGGGGAGGAAATAGTCAAGATGACAAAGCAGGCGGGGAACCAACTAGCAGCCTGTGGTTATCAAACCGTCCCATTATCAAGGGGACAGCTTTGATGCCCGCATCAAAGCAGGGGATCTTCGGGTATAAAAAGAGGGCGCGCACAGAGTCGTACGCGCCCAAAGGAAGTTAACTAAGCTTTCACCAGTCAGTCACACCGTTGCAGTTCGCATCCGGGCCGCCGACCAAGTCAGTCGCACCAGGGTGCGTGTCACCGCTCAGGTCATTACAATCGTGAGGAAGAACGAAACCGTCCGTGTCCCAGTCCGTGGCGCCAGAAGCCTGGACCATGACCCTGAGATTGCATCCATTGTGCTGGTTGTTCCATACGCCCTGCACTTCGGGAGTGGCATACTTGTTGCCGTTCTTCTCGATGTAGCAGGCGAATTCGAACTGCAGTTGGGAAGGATTGTCCCACTGACAGCCAGCATACTGCCAGATGTTATTGCTCGGCGGGTCGCGGTAGGTGCTGAACAAGAACTCGTCGTTCTCCTTGGGGTTCTGCACCGTGAACGTGCCCCACACAGCATTGTATGTTGGCACGGTCTGCGAGCCAGCGCCCCACAGCACGGCATAGTAGTCGTGCTTGGCAACGTCCGGCAGAAACACGCGGTAGAAGCACACGAGCTTGGTTGCGCTCGGCGTGCCGCAGCCTTCGTCGATCTGCCCGTCGCAATCGTTGTCCTTGCCATCGCAGAGCTCAGTCGCGGCTGGCTGATTTCCGTTGGGGCCAAAGATGTTTGCATCGTTGTCGTTGCAATCACCCTGGGCCACGGTCCTGCCGTCGCCATCCTTGTCCTGCGAAACGCTGCAGCCTTCGTCCGTCTGGCCGTTGCAGTTGTCGTCGACTCCGTTGCACTGTTCGGCCGCGCCGGGATTGACATCCGACTTGGTGTCGTCGCAGTCGCCAATCTTGAGGACGTAGCCCTGAGGCTGAAGGTTGGTATACTGCCAGATCGAGCTGACACCATACCCGTCTCCGTCAACATCCCTGTACCACATCTGTGGCGGAACGCCGCAGCCTTCGTCAACCAACCCGTTGCAGTCATTGTCTTTGCCATCGCAGGACTCGTACGAAACCCCGGGGTTCATCGCCGGGTCGTTGTCGTTGCAGTCGCCCTGGGCCACGGTGAAACCGTCACCATCCTTGTCCTGCGAGACACTGCAGCCTTCGTCAATCTGGTTGTTGCAGTTGTCGTCGACTCCGTTGCAGAGCTCGACGGCCTTGGGATGGACGCTGGCGTTGTTATCGTCGCAATCGTCGTTGCCAGTAATCCAGTTTACGTAGCCCGGGAGCCACGCGTCGCAGGGGCTGACGAACAAGTAATCGTTCGGGTCCCCGTAGCCATCGCCGTCCTTGTCGTGCAAACGCCGTTCCTTGGTGTTGCAGGAGTTCCATCCGCCTGTGCCGCCAGTTCCGGATGATCCGCCTTGCGCGGTTCCACCGGTTCCGGACGATCCACCCGTGGGAGTTCCGCCAACACCAGCTGAACCTCCTTGCGAGGTCCCTGCTGTGCCGCCAGTCGAGCTTCCGCCCGTGGAAGTTCCGCCGACGCCACTCGATCCTCCTTGTGAGGATCCTCCAGTTGACGAGCCTCCAGTCGAGCTTCCGCCCTGACTCGAACCGCCGGCGCCGCCGGCAGACGTGCCGCCGGTTCCACTGGACCCGCCTGTGGAGGGCTGGCCTGACCCACCCGCACCGGATGTTCCGGCATCGGGCTGGGTGCAATCGCAAGCGCCGTACGTGTTCTGCGCGTTGCAGACCTGAACGCCCTTGAGGCCTCCAGCGCAATCACAGACGATCTGCTGTCCCTGCACGCACTTTGCAGGTGTTCCAGCTGATCCGCCTTGTGCGGTTCCGCCGACACCGGACGAGCCTCCGATTGAGGTGCCGGCGCTTCCTGCACTGCCTGCAGCAGCCGGAAACTCGGCTTCGTCGCCACTGGTGTCGATGCCGCATCCGACTGCAAGAACCGAAAGCACAACCACGGACAATGCCTTGATATTTCTCATCTCTCACTCAGCCTTTCAAGGTGCTTTTTGCACCAATCTGCCAGTTGTAATCCATTACTGTTAACGCGTCAATATAGCACAAAATGAAGGTTTTGTCAACCCTCTATGCCAGAATTTGGCTAATTATACACAACCTATAAAATGTCTATTTTATAACAAAAATTGAGTTTTTGGCTCAATCATGCGCATTCTTCTTCCAATGTCTGTTAGCGCTGGTTGACAATAAGGCAAAATGGTGTTAAATTCGAAACGTCCCTCAAAAGGTACCTGATGAATTCGGGACATGCTCGTTAGGAGAAGTGTCATGTTGTAACTAGCGCCATTGCAAAATATTTTCCGCCGGATCCACAAGTACAGCTGCGGCTTGGAAAGCGGGTCCAACTCAATGGAATGACATCTCCCGAAAGGGGGAGGCCATGGACTACATTTTGCTCGATGGACAAAAGATACGGGACGGCAAACGTCCCCGAAAACCGTGGATGAATCTAGTTCGAGCTCCAGGAAGCCCTCTCGGGGGTTAGCCAGGCTCGCATTGAATATAAGCGCGGAAAAGGCCGTTCACTCGTGCCGACGCGCTCACTCCAATTGGTACACTCGTTCATTTTTTCAACCTCAGAGTTTGACGAACAAAAATAAATCCCGGCCCTCCGGGATCTGTCCTCAAGCGCCTACATGCGCACCCTGCGCAACCAGGCGCTTTATTTGTTTTCCGATTCAATTGGTTTTGCAATTCTCCAGGCAGATTCAAACATTGCCCTCAATAAATTGTATATTTCTTTGCTTTCAATCAAAAATATGATTGGCTTAGCTTTCATTACATCAAGCGTTACTTTGTTTCCGTCAAAAAAAATCACTTCGCCTGTAAAAGGAAACTCGGCATATGGGATTTCGCGCGTGGGAAAGTTCTTAAAATTGACCCAAGGGAGCTTAGAGCCTTGTTTTATGGCGACTATATTCCTTCCTCTGAGATTATTGTTCAATTCTATTCTTCTTTGTTCATCAACCCTGATTGAATACGCTTCGGCCGTTTCATCAATAGCTAAAAAACAAAGCATTTCATCTTTTGTCTGCGCATACATTTCGCGAACTGTCTTGAACCCCTCATCACCCTCAAAAAACCTGATGGCTGGCTTTTCCTGAGACGAGGAATTGAAAAGCGCCATGAAATTCGGCATTATGTTGGCCAAGCGATCTTCTTTTTCCTGAGCCGCGTGCAATTCCGTATCTGCCAAGCGCTTTAATTTGTCTGGTGACTCTGCGACAAATACCGTCTTCCTGCCCTTTTCATAAGTTGACATCAATCCCCTCTTTTTCAAGGCTTCTATCATCACATATGTTGTCGCGCGATTCACGCCGGCTTTTTTCGCGATGTCCTGGACGCTAGCCGGGCCAAGCTCCAACATGGACAAATAAACTTTGGACTCTTTGTCCGAAAGTCCATACTCAGCCAGGATGTCGATTAATTCTTTCATATGTTTAGATTAATTCCATGTTGTTAAAACAGGCAAAGTTTTTTGGGCCGTATTTTTCCAAGTAAAGATTGCGGCACGACTCAACCCGGCAGTCCGTAATTTCTGGCGCAATTCAGGTTCGCTTAAAATGCGATTCATGCAATTGGCCATTGGTTCAAGCTGGTCTGGCGGAAAAAACAAACCTGCATCCGGCCCGATTACTTCGGGCAAAGATGCGGCGTTGGATGATAATACTGGACAGCCGCAAGCCATGGCTTGCACTGGCGGAATGCCAAAACCCTCATACCAAGATGGATGGATGAGCGCTTCAGCCGCATTGATCAAAGCCGGCAAATCAACCTCAGGCACATAGCCGAGCTGGATGATATCCTGCTTCACAGGCGATGTCTCAATTTCTTTTTTGATTTCTTCGTATCTGAAACCAGGGTTACCGATCAAGACCAGTTTGACTGGATCGCCAATGCCGCGCCGCGCTTTGAGCAGATTGAATGCGCGCACCAAGTTCACGATATTTTTTTTGGCTTCCAAGCGGCCGATGCACAAAAAATAAGGCTTGGGCACTTGGTAGCGCCTGAGCTTATCCTCTATCTCAAACATGTCTGCGATCGGGCGGTACACATCATGGTCAACTCCATTGTAGGTGATAGCAATGCGAGAAGGATCGATCCCATAGGCCTGGGAGATTTCGCGGCCGGAAAATTCTGAGACTGTGATGATCCTGGCTGCGCGCTTGGCAATATCCTTAGTGCTCCATTCATGGAAAGCTTTGTCGCGCGGTTTGTACAGCGCTGGAAATTTATGGAAACCAATGTCATGGACAGTGACCACGGATTTTTTCGGACACACGCGCGGCAGAACATGGGCTGGCACGAAAAATACTTCAGTCGGCCTGCGCCACAGTTCCCACGAGAGCCTGACCTGGGTCCAGCCTTTGCCTACTGGCCAGTGCGCGCGCACTTCATACCAAGCCTCAGGCAATTTTTCCAAGCCGTTTTTGAGCATTTCATTGGTATACAAAACCCAAGAATTGCCATCCCCTGGTGTAATCTTTTTCAATTCCTGGATCAAGTGCCAAGAATACCATTCCACCCCGGTCTTATTGCTTTTGTTGGCGCGTGAAGCATCAATGCCGATTAACATGTCAACATTATAACATACCCCCTCTATCCGTCCCTCTATTTACTATACTGCGGGACTGCCTTTCCCCCCGCCGCAGGGGAAAGGCTGGTTAACCAGAGGCGGCTAGTTGGTTCCCCTCCTCAACTGAGGAGCGGGCTAGGGGTGGTCGATACTAAAAAAGCTCATCAACTGATGAGCTCGAGACTAGGATTTGACCGTGATGTAGCCGTGCGGCTTGAGCCAGCGTTCGGTCACGATTGCGTGATTGATGAGGCCGATGATGCCGCCGGCCAGCGCGCCAATGATGGCATGGTGTGCCATGTAACCAATGGCCGTGCCAAGCATGGCATCCACTCCGCAGATCAAACGCTTCTCCGAATGGATGCGGATGAACATCTGCCAGGCAAAGCGTTTGCAGAAACGGGCGAGCCCACCCACGGCCCAGGCTATGCTCATGCAAATAGCAATGGCTGCGCCAGGCAATTTGCGAGCAAACCAGACCAGTGCGCGCGGAATGTGCCAAAAAACCACGACCGGAGGGAAAGTGGCAATTGCGATTTTCCGTACCTTGGGCCAATCATCTTTCATGTCCTCATGGACTGTGCTCACAAACAACATCACTGTGAAGATGCACGCGGAAATGGAGAAGGGCAAGATGATGAGGACCTTGAATAAGGGCGACGTATATGAAAGGGGCAGTGACTTGAAAATCATTTCAGATGCACACAGGATGGACACCCAAAACATAAAGTTCCAAGTCAAGACGCCCAGCCCAAATGATATCGCGAAGCCAGGTCTTGGCAGACGGGCTTTTATTGCTGCGCGGAAAGCGTGCGGCACAGCTTGGACCACAGCCTTCCACTCGTATGAGAGATAGCCGACGATTCCGCCGACCAGCAAACCCACCCACCAGAACCAGTGGCTGAGCTGGAGCGCGACAAGCGACCCGATCCCGGCGCCGAATGCACAAGCCAAAAACACCTTCCAAGACTCTTTCTGCATGGCGATCCTCCTTGAGTTGTAGGTACGAAATCAGGAGTATTTAGACTGAAAACAGAAGGGAAGTCAAGTCTGAAACCTGTCCCCACCACAGGCTGCTAGCTAGTTCCACTCCTTTTGTCATCTCGACTGCAGCGGAGCGAAATGGAGAGATCTCGGAAACAGAAGTTACCTGGCCACGTTAGATTCGGAGATTTCTCGATTACGTCTGACTTCACTCGAAAAGACAGGAATGAGGGGCTCTATGAATTTCCAAGTATGCTTCTCTTGTAGGACTCGAGGTTCTCAAGCGCAATGCCTGTGCCTTTGGCCACGCAATATTGGGGCTCATCAGCTACGAAGGCTGGGATGCCTGTGGCCTCGGAAACAATGCGATCAAGATTCCTAAGTTGAGCTGAGCCACCAGAGAGCACCACGCCCTTTTCCATGACATCAGCCGAAAGCTCTGGCGGCGTGTTGCGCAAAACTTCTTTCATGGTATCGATAATGCCTTGGAGCTCATGCTGGATGGCGTCTGTAATATCATCGGAATTGATGCCGACTGTGCGCGGCAAACCAGTGATCATGTCGCGGCCCTTCACATCCATTTCCAGTTTGTTCTCCAAATACAAGGCTGAGCCGATGCGGATCTTGGCATCTTCAGATGTGCGTTCGCCAATGGCCAAACCATACTTGCGGCGCACATGCTCTTGGATGGCCAAGTCCATTTTATTGCCTCCAATCCTGACTGAGGCTGAAGAGACAATGCCGCCCAAAGAAATCACAGCGATTTCTGATGTGCCGCCGCCAATATCTGTAATCATGTGGCCGGACGGTGATCCGATCGGTATATCAGCGCCAATAGCTGCGACGATTGGTTCTTTGATGATATAGGCTGCGCGCGCTCCAGCCGCGATGGTCGCGTCAATGACAGCGCGGCGTTCAGTTGATGTGATGCCGCCTGGCACTGCGACCATGACCTCGGGGCGGAAAAACCTGACACTGCCCAAAGCCTTGTTAAGAAAATACCGAAGCATGGCCTCGGTGGTGTGATAGTCGGCGATTACTCCGTCTTTGAGCGGGCGGCGTGCGACAATAGTGTCTGGCGTGCGCCCAAGCATGTCTTTTGCTTCCTTGCCCACGGCCAGCACGCGCTTGTCAGCCAAAGATATGGCAACAACCGAGGGCTCGTTCATCACAATGCCCTTTTTCGGGATATAGACCAAAACGGTCGTTGTCCCCAGGTCAATCGCCACCTTTTTGCCAAACATAACGGCCTCATCTCACCATCTAAACAACCGCCTGGCAAGACGCTTTATTAACACAGAAAACCCTTGGCCCCTTTCTCAAGGGGCTGTGACCCTGCATGTTAAAACTTTATTGATTAGCCAGTACGTAAAAATCTCCTTGTGAAAGGAGAAGCGAAGAGGTTTTCCGAGTCTTGCGTATTAAAATAACCCCGCAGTTGACGCAAATCCAAGTTTCGGATTTTTGCATCAAACGGGGGTGAGAGAATGCCTAGGCCGCGAGCTCTTCCTCTTTGCGGACACAGAGGAACCGGTCGTTGCCATGCCAGTCACTGTCGAACCAAACCAGGCGGAGGCGCTGGCCAGCGCCATCGCTCCACAGACACGCGACATTGCGGTGACCGTCAACGTCCGTCTCGGAGCCGAGAGCGACCATCGGAAACTTTATCTTTTCCTCGGGGTACTTGGCATCAAGTGCGAGAAGCTCCTCGGGCAGTGCGGACCGGAGACCGCGCTTATCAATCTCAGCCAGCACTTCCTCATAGGATGCGTTACGATTCATGCAGACGTACTCGAACTCAACTTCGCGCGTCTCTCGGATGACATTCTCACAGGCCTTGATAGGTTTGAAAGCGATGCCGTCATAGGCCTGGTTGACGTAGTCCGGGAACCGGCGCTTCAGCTCGTCCATAGCCGGAATGGCGTAGACGACCAAGGCGACGAACTTTTCGGGTTGCCCTACATCCTCCAGCGCAATCCTCTTGGTTCGGCTGAGTACAGCATCTACTGCTGTCTCACCGCCGATCATATTGAAAACTGCTTCTACCTGACCAAGCGTATACTTTCCATACTTCATGGCGCGCTCCTTTTGGGCTGAAAGCCCATCCGGTCTTTACCCTTGCCCGGGGTCCAGGGCTCTCGACATAGGTGTAAAGAGCAGTGTTTGTATAGCAAAAAAAGGACGGGGTGTCAAGTGTAGCTATACCCCCGAAAACCCCGCAAGCCCCTTTCTCAAGGGGCAGCTTACTTGTACGTTAAAGTCTCCTTGAGAAAGGAGAAGCGAAGAGGTTTTCCGTTTTCTAGTACTGCACTTCAAACATTCTGTCTTCCAGCGTATCAATTCTATATTCGTAGGCGTTATCTCCCCACTTGGCTTCTGCTTCGGCTGGGTCTGCTTTTTTGACTGTTGTCGGTAAAATTATTTTGACATCAATCTGAGTGTTGTCTGCGCCCGGTTGCTTGGGCCAATCAAGACGATAGTCGCCGCTCGTAACGTCCAGCGGCGGAAGTTGATAGGTAAAAGATAATTGACCGCTTTTGCCTGGTTCTATGGCCCAAAAAGCACCGTAGACTGTTTTGCCCAGCTCTTTCATGACATCTACTTTGCCTGCGACGAAGTTGCCGCCCGTGTTATGCAAATCATCGGCCATGGCGCCTTTGGCTGAAACAAAGGTGCTGCCATCAGGTACATAAATGCGTGTGTAACTGCGATAGCGCGTATATCTCCAAGTGGATTGCTTGTTTGTATTCTTATAATTGAATGTGACGGTCGCTACTGGCTTTTGCGGATCGCGCGCATCCAAAACATATGAGACTGACTTTTGCATTACGCCATCAGTCTTAAGCGCCGCGAGATTCGCATCCACCACCCACAAGAAATCACCAAGCGTTGGCTTAGCGCGCCCGCTCCAGCCATATTGATCCAGTTTTTTCTCAACATCCGCATTGCGCGAGTAGATGAGAATCTGCTTGCGGTTCAATGACGTGGTCACAAGATCCAATAGCTCTGGCCAGCGCGACTTGGGCATATTTTGGATTTTGGCCATTATGGCCTGACCCACTTCGCCCATAAGCACCTTCCTATCTTCGACTGAAATGCCTTGCTTGCCAAAACCGATTTCTACCTGATACTGCAAAGTATCAAAAAAGTTCTGGTCATTATATTCCTGGCCGCGGACATTTACCGGCCCGGTTATCTTGAGTAGGGCTTCAAAAAACGCCGGCTCAAAAGCAACATAAACCGTTGGCTCAGAAATCTTGTTTCCAGCCAAGATGTTTTCTCTGGTATAAAAATCCAATACTTTATCGGCTGAAGTCGGGAAATCCGGCGACCAATTCGCATCGCGCATAAACCAAACTTTTGCCTTGAGATAATCCTGCAAAGGTTTCGGCGGAATTTCTTTCCAAGTTTGCGCTACTGGATTATCAACTTGATACACATCTGAAAAAACCATGTTCGTCATGTCCCCGCCTGTAACCTTGGCCGTGAACAAACTTCCGATAAAACCGCCCGAAGGGCGAATCTCGTCCGCATTCTGCAAAGCCACAAGATAATCTTGAGCATCTGGATAGCCAGCCAAAGGCACCATGACGTCGATCAAAGGAACGGCCTGGGTCAATGATTTTTGCATCACTGGCAAAGCATCAGCCAGTGGTTTCAAAGCTTGCTTGATGGGACCGGCGATCTGATTTTGCGGCAAAGCATTCCACAACCTGTAGGCCAAATCCATTTTGTCCCTGGCAAGCCTGATGTCTGGCAATGAATTGTATAAAACCCGAAGCAAGCTTAGTTTATTTTCCGGAGTCAGATCTTTCAGCCTGTCGCTGGGCGAAATCGGCACGCCGAGGCTATTGACTGCCTGCTGGCCAGTTGAAGCTGCATCAAAAATCGCTGAAGCGACCTTAAGCAAATCCTCCATGCCTTCCATTGAATCCGCACTCACGACCGAGGCATCCTGCAGAATGCGCAACTGCGACCCTATATATGGGACATCTCTCCAAAAGCCCATGCCATTCAAAGCGACCTCCATGTTATTGAGTTCAAGTTTTGCCTTGGCCGAATACGCTTGGGCAGTGGCCATGTCCCCGGCCAGCAAAGCTGTCTGCATGTTAGAAAGCGCGACTCGGGCATTGTTGGCTGCCAAGCCAGCTTTAGCCAAAGCTATTCCCGGAGGCACGGTTGCAATCCCCAGCGCTATCACTAAAAACGCGACCACTATCCAAAAAAGCTTACGCTTCTTCCGCGGATTCGTAGCTCGTAGCTCGTAGCTCGTAGCTCGGTCTTTGTTTGTCGGCTGTGGTCTGTCGTCTGTGGTCTTAGTGTCGCGAAAAGCGTCCGCTTTGTGTGGCGGTTCGAGCTCGGGCACTCCCGGGCAAGTTAAAAAATTTGGATGCTCTTTCATTAATCGATCGGACGAACGTGGGAATGCGGGTTTTTGGTCCCGCGGTACTTCCAGAAATAGTATACCGCACTTAAGATGTGTGCGCGCGCCGGCTTGTGGGTAATAAGGTGCCACGGCCAATCAATGGCACTTTCTCTTTGATGGTAATGAACAAGTTTGGCAGATGGCACATGCACCACTCTCCAGTTATAAACCCATGCCCTGCGGCAGATATCCAGCTCTTCCATGTACATGAAAAACTTTTCATCGAACACGCCAACTTCTTCCAAAGCTTTGCGCCTGATCATGATAGCCGAACCCATCATGGCATCCACTTCCAAAGGCTTTTGCTCGGACAAGACATCGCGCATGAAATAATGATGCAGATATCTTTTACCGGCCGATGTCTTACCCAAGATGGTGCGGCGGTAAAACGGCATCATGACTGTCGGGAATCTGTAGCAGGATTCTTGGCGCGTGCTATCCGGGTTATACAAAGCTGGGCCTGCCATTCCCACATCCGGGTGCGCATCCATAAACTCAACCAACTTCTCCATCTCGCCCGGAAAAATAGTGAGATCCGGATTGACTAGCATCACATACTCTCCCCTAGCTTGCCTTAAGGCCAGATTATTGCCCGCGCCAAAACCAACATTCCTGACAGAATCAATGACCTTGACCCACGAAAATCTTTCTTTGACCATCTTGCCTGTGCCATCACCAACTGCGTTGTCCACCAAAAAATATTCAAAAGAAAAATCAAACTTAGCAGCCTCGGCGCCTTTGAGCAGCATACGGATAAGGCCCGGAGTGCGGAAGCAAACCGTAACAAAAGAAACTTTAGGATCAGGACCCCGCAACGGCTGTTGCGGGACTGAATTTTGGTTTATTTCGTTCATACGAACCAAGGCCGGATTTTCTGCGCCCCCTCAGTGCAGATAGCCTTTAATTCTTTGCGCTTTTTCAGCATTTTTGGCAAACCGGCCAAAGCCGCTCCATAACCCTTGAGCGATGACCATGAAAACAGCGCGGCAAGCATCTTACCTATTTCATACGGTAAAATCCAGAGCCCGTGCCATAAAAGGTCAGAAAAAGCCAGGTTCTTAGCCAAAACCCAGATATGATTGCGGCTCGAAAGATAGGTTACAAAAGCAGGATGCCCAAATCGCTTGAGCCAGACCGTAAAAACATTGGATCTTGGGCTGGAAGGCACACGGCGGTAGTGCCAGGCTACGGCCTTGGGCACTAAAGCTGATTTCATGCCCATGCGGCGCATGCGCCAAGCCACATCCACGTCTTCTTTATATGAATGGAAATCTTCATCAAAAAATTGACCATTGAGGCTGGAGCGCACCAAAGCTGAAGCGCGATAAAAAGCACAAGCGCCGGTCGGACCGAAAATTTCCATTTCCTTGTCATACTGGCCCTCGTCGATTTGACCGGCTTTATCATCATAAGCGCGGCGCGCTTTTGTCATGTGTATGCCCAGCGAATCAATCACATTTGTTTTCTCTGTTTCTGCCCTGTCGCCAATGCCTGGACGCAAATGCGCCTTCAGAAGTTTTGGCATGGCGCTATCTATTTCCAAGTGGCTGTCCATGAAGCTGACCAATTCAAATATACAGTTTTGGTCCAGCACGATATCCGGATTGCATATCAAGATATAAGCGCGCGACAGATCTGAATCCTGCAGGCCTGAGAGAGCGAGTTGGATGGCCTGATTGTGAGCGCGCGTAAAACCATAGTTGCGCATGTTGCGCAAAACAGTCATACCCGGATATTCACTGGTCAGCCACTGCGCCACCCCATCAGTTGAGGCATTGTCCACCAAAATTATTCTATGCTGTTCGTTTTGGGCTTCAAGGCTTTCAAACAAGGATGGTAAATAAGCCATGGAGTTCCAGGCTACGATATTCACGGAAAGTCTTAGCTGATCCATATCTATTTCATGTAACATGTATCATATAACATATATCATCCGTCATGTTACATGTTGCGTGTTACATGTTTCGTGGATTCTTGTACGCGTTTAGGCGAAACATTAAAACCAAGCCGGCCAACACCTAGCATCATTCTGGTTTGGGCATCAATGGCCGGGAACGCCCCGAAAATCACGAACGTCACAGGCAAAAGAAGCCACTGCAAGAATACGACTATCGGAGTCTGCCATTTAGAAACATGTTCTGGCCTGGGCGGTAGCAAAACCGCGGACAAGATAGCTGATGCGAACAAGCCAATCATGGCAAAACGCATAAGCCATTCCAAAGTAAACGGCGTGTTCTGAAAAATCGCATACGAACGGAAAGGCTCAGGTGCAAACCAAAACGGCAATCTGCCCAATAAAAAGATGAGCAAAGGCACAGTGGCCCAGGTATACATGCCCTCAACTTGCTTGAACATGAACCTGATTTTGACCATGAAAGGCATGGCCTTATCGCGCGAAAACTCCTGCGCCATGTAGGGAAAGTTTTCTACGCCCCAGGCCCAGCGCCGCATCTGCAGATACAGAGCTGTGAGAGCTTTTATATAAGATCCAGACATGACTGTGTCCATGGAAACTGGGAGATAAATAGGTGTGACGCGATAGTGGCCGTGGTACTTAATCAAACCTTTTAGAAAAATCCTGGAATCTTCATTCACCATATCATATGGATGAAAATCCACGTCCACCAGCATGCGCAAAGTCATGCTATGCGAAGAAAATGTCATCATGCCCTCGGACCTGGCCAACTCAGTCATGAGCCAAAATGTTGTACCGAACATGCAGACGCGCACCACGGCCGGTGATTCCCACAGATTGTTGTTATACAAAACAACCGGCTGGTAAGAGCTCCTATGCGGCTCAGGTATGGTCAAAAACTTATACGATACACAGGCCAAGTATTGAGGATGAGCCACTGTGTCAATATCAAAAGCCGAAACAATCACATCATCGATTTCAATGCCCATGCTCTTTATTTTTTCCAGCGCGGCCTGCTCCATCCAACGCATATTTGAACCTTTGCCCGGAATCTCCCCTGGCAGATCCTTAGGATGTACAGATGTGAGCAGAGCGGCAAATTTACCCCCGTATTCATTTACGATTGCTTTTGATTTTTCTTCAAAGCTTTCTTTGGCCCGTTCTTCGCCTCCCAACATCACAATCATCCTGTCTTTGGGATAGGTGGATTTAAGCAGCGAGTCCATGCAATCGCGAATTACGATCAAATCTTCTTTGACCGTCGGAAGCATTATCAGATGATAGACTTTATCAAACCTGGGCAAAGCGCTGGCGTCTTTCAGCCAGTTACGCTTTGAGTCGCGACGGTAAGAATACCAGGCAACGACCACAAACGGCAGGTAGTAGATAACGCGGAACAGCCAATACAGATCGTACACGATCACGAAGTACACGATCCAAAGCGGCTGAAGAAAAGACAAAACCACCATGCCGATGATAGTAATCCAGACAAGAGCGCCTGGAATGATTTCGAAAAATCTTTTTTCCAATCTTGCTTTGTCCATACTTATTTGATGGTTATATTTGGTTCGCGATCGTACTCAGGAGCCACGAAAGCCTGAGGCTTCATGTGCTCGAGGTCCGCATTTGATATTTTACTCTGACCGGCGGGTAATGAATACAGTTTAAGCTTGAGCGTCCTGGCCAACAGGTTGGCGACTAACACTCCGGCGCGGATACTGGAAAAAGAGCCTGGGCCCTTTACCACGCAAATGCCATCGGCTTTTTTCAGTTGATCTAATTTTACGTGCTGAGTTATCTGATAGAAAAAGTTTCCGGATCGGCCTTCATAGTCCCAGACTTTCTCAGAGTCGCCGACCCAGCCAAAAGAAAAATGACCGATTTCGTGCGTATCAATGAAGAACAATCTCATAGTGAGGACTCTCCTCCCCTGCCCAACACATCTATCACGACATGCTGGGGGGCCGAAAGCACTCCTGTCAAAAACTTATCCGAGATTTCTTTGCGGTATTTGTACTCTTGGGGCGTCAGGCAAGTAAAATTGATCTCAAAGCCCAATTCGTTTTCTGACTTGCGCACCAATTGTTTGAGCTTTTCAGCATCCATGATACCGACAATGAACAGATCCACGGCGGAATTCTTCTGGCCGAGAAACGAACCCATGAACGAAAGGTATGAAACCGTGCCCAAAGCCACGATGTCCTTGTCCAGCCTTTTTTCCATCAAAAAATTGGCTTTGTTCATGAGCGACTGAATCTCGGGCAAAAGCGGAAATTTGGCGTTTATCTGATAGTACTTCCTCTTGAGGCCAGGCCTCTTGGTGGGTAACTCTTCATTACCTACGCCCTCAATAATCAGGCCCAAACGGGCAAGATTGTCTATTTCCCGCCTGACAGCGTTTATCTGCGTATCAATGCGCCTGGTGAGTTCACGTATAAAAAACGCCTCTTCCTGGTGTTTAATGAACAAAGTAATGAGTTTTACCCGGGTCTTTGACCCAAAAAGGTGTTCAAGCATATTAACCCATATATCCTGCCCGTTAGTCGCCCACTTGACAAGACCATATCATAACGCGCGCATCTACGCGTAAGATGTGGACTGGAGGGATACCTTTGCGTATACTTTTATCAAATAAACCCCATGTCAGAGACATTTTTCAGGTTATCAGATATCGAATTCGGAAACAGCCCTTCCAACGACAAGATCGTGGGCATATTTCGCTTCGATCAATCTAAAAACCTTAGGCAGGGCCCCTGCCAGATAGTTATCGCGGAGATCAACTCTTCGCTGTATGCATACGAGCAATTGCTTGATGTGATAAACGCGGCCGTGGAACAGTCGCGCGCTTTGCTGGCAGGCATGACCATGGACCCTTTCGCCAGGTTTGAAAAAATCGTGCAAAAAGTCAACGAAGCCATAACCGACTTCCAGGATAAGGAACCCACCCCGATTAATTGGGGCAAAGTAAACATTTTCATAATAGAATGTCATAAAGACCAGCTATGCATTACAGGCCGCGGACACTTGTCCAACATGTTTCTGCAAAAGGCTGATAACAATGATTTCAAGGTTTTTGATCTGTGCGGCTCTTTGGAACAACCTGTGACAGTCGACCCGCAAAAAGTCTTCTGCTCCCTCATCTGCGGCGATATGAAGGCTGGGGACATCTTCTTTATCGGTACGACTAATTTCGACCGTTTCAAGCAAGAGCTCCAAATCAAACAAAAGCTCTCCGAACTCCCGTCTGTTTCGGCAGCCGTGGAAATCAAGCATGCACTTGAAGCCTCGGCCGTACCTGATGATTTTGCGGCAGCCATTGTCTCGTGCCATTCAGAAGACAAAGCCTCGGCGCCGATTGCGGAGAAGAAGATGGGCGGTATGGAATCAATGCGCAATTTGCATGAGAATGAACAAAAAACCAATACAACGCTGGCGCCAGTGATCAATCCTGTGAAGCTTTTGAAGAACGACTCATCCATGTCAGCTGAATCGGATTTGCCCATGCCAGTTTCCCCGCTCAACAACCTTTTGGATAAAATCAAAGGTTTTGGAAAACACCGAGCTAACCAAGCCCCAGGCAATCAGACCATGCTCAGGAACTTGAACGCCGGCCATGGCAACTATCTGGATAAGGGAAAGAAAAAATATATCATCATCGGGATTTCTGCCTTGGCCATAATCATAATCGGATACGCGGTCTGGAAGCATAATCAGACAGCTGCTGCCCAACAAGCGATTTGGGATTCCTCATACAACCAAGCCGTGGACTACAGGAACCAGGCCGAAAGTTCTTTGGTCTATGCCAAGGATTCGCAGACTCGGACAGAAATAGACATGAGCGAAAAAATCTTAACCGGGCTGGACACTTCCACGGCTGACCGCAAAGCTCGCGCGCAAAAACTTAGCACTGAAATCTCCCAAATCAAGGAAAAGCTCCGCAAGCTCGTACCATTATCAGGAGTGACTGAACTCTATTCCTTACCTGTCACTTCACCTGACAATACTTTGGCCGCGCCGATCATGACTGAGAAATATGCTTATGTGGCCGACAACCAGTTGAAGCAGGTACTGAAGATCGATTTGGCCACAAAGGAAACGAAGAAGATCGCTTACCCGAGCAAGATGGGAGACGTGAAGTTTGGCTCGCTTGGCGACCTATCAATCGTATTCATGGATGATAAAGGCCAGCTCATGGCTTTGACCTTGGCCAATGACCAAGCTAGTGAGCTCAACAAGCTCAGCCAGACCTCATCAACCTCTGACTTAGTTGTATACAACAAAAGAGCTTACGTGTTGGATGGCCAAAGCGGCAAGATTTTGCGCTACACCAAAACTGATGCAGGCTTTGGCAGCGCCTCGCGCTATATCCAGGATCCAAGCATTGACTTGGTCGGTGCGGTCGGCTTGGCCATTGACAGCAATGTGTATGTTGCCAAGTCCAATGGGCAAATCTTAAAATTCCTTTCAGGCAAGCAAGAAACTTTCAGCCCAATCGCAATCGATCCGCCGATGTCCTCTGTCAGCTCGATCTGGACTGATTTAGACGACCCCCGGATCATGGTGACTGACCCGGCTGAAAAACGCATTGTCATCTTTGATAAGAACGGCCTACTCACAGCCCAGCTCACATCCAACGAATTCGGAGTGCTCAAGGACATAAAATCGCGCACCAACTCAAAACAAGCAGTTGTCTTGAGCGGAAACAGATTGTTGCTGGTACCGTTGCCGTAAAACCCCTCACCCAAAAACAAACAAAAGACCCTCTCCCACAGAATGCAGGAGAGGGTCTTTTCTTTTCCGTGTGCCAATTACTTGAGTGTCGCCTTACCGCCGGCCTCTTCGATCTTTTTCTTGATCTCTTCAGCTTCGGCCTTAGAAGCCTTTTCCTTGATTACCTTAGGAGCGGCGTCCACGATATCTTTAGCCTCCTTGAGGCCCAGGGCTGTGACTTCGCGTACAACCTTGATCACGCCGATCTTGTTGCCACCTGTTTCGGTGAGCTCAACGTCAAATTCTGTCTTTTCCTCGGCTGCGGCTGCGCCCGGGGCTGCGCCCATGGCCATCACCGGAGCTGAAGCGCTCACGCCGAATTTCTCTTCCAAGACTTTCACAAGCTCGGAAAGATCCAGCACGGAAAGTTTTTCGATCTGGTCGACCAGTGCCTTGAACTTTTCAGGCACTTCAACCACTTTCTGTTCGTCTGACATAACTTAAATTACGAATTACTAATTACGAATTACGAATCAAAAATCCGTATTCTTTCGTAAAATTATTAATTGTTAATTATTAATTGTTAATTAGGAAACGGCGGCTTCCTTCTGTTTGCGTATCGCATCCAAGGCGCGGGCAAAGGCCGAAATCGGACCATTGATCGTGCTTACGAACATGCCATACAACTGAGTGCGGGTCGGAAGTTTAGACAAAGCAATCACATGTTCTTTTGTGACAAGCTTTTTGCCCATGATTCCGCCGACCAATTTGATAGGCGTGCCTTTGGTCATGTCGCCCAAGAGCTTAGCTGGAGCTACTTCGTCGTCTGCGCTGAAGGCAATGCCCAACATGCCAGGCATTTCCTTGGCATTGAGTTCAATGCCAGCTTCTTTGGCTGCCAAATTGATCAAAGTCTTTTTGGCCACCATGTAATCCAACTTTTGCTCGTATGCTTTTTTGCGCAGTTCATCTGCCTTAGGAACAGTCAACCCTTGATAATCAGCGAAAACCGCTGAAGTGCTCTCTTTAAAAAGCTTGGTCAACTTCTCCAAAGTCAGTGCCTTTTGCTGTTTTGATTTAGCCATATCTTTAATATAGATGAATGTCGAATATCCGCTTCGCTGAATATGGAATATCGCGATTGTTTAGCGACATTCTATATTCGAAATTCGATATTCGAGGTTAGTTCGACCTTTAGGTAACCCTCCTTCGCCGACCAGACTTCGCACAAGGCTTCGTCCGGTTCGGCTACGGCGGGTTTCGCTTTCGCGAAATAAAACACCCACATCATCCTGTGGGTTTGCAAAGACCGAATATAATTCAGGTCTTTATCCTCAGTAGGGCCTTGCCACCCGTAGCTTTAGCGAAGGGTGGGTCGATTTGATCCTGTTTTTAGGTCAGGACCCTGCTTTCTCAGGATGAGAGTGTTGGCGCTATATTAATGGATAACTTGCCAAGTGTCAAGAGCGGGCTTTATGCGCATATTTCGCTAATTAGACTAAAAAAAGACCGCTTCGACACGCCGGGGAATACCCATTGTGCCGAAGCGGCTAGTAGCTGCTACCTTTCGCGGACGTCCGAACCTGCGCCGTGGGCATATCGTACAAGATCTCTTGCCCAGCGTTCTGTCAGATCGAGTTGATTCTTCTCCAACAGCGCAAACACGAAGTCGCGGCACGAGGCTGGCGTCGTTTCCGTCTCGAACCAAGTGAAGCGCTCGAGCCCCTTGAACATGAGGAGTGCGGCCTCGAGCTCGTTCGTCCGAAGATCTTTGAGTTCAACCTCAGACATCTTGTGCGGGTCCATTGTTCGGAGGATCGTCGTGTTCCTCCCGATTATTCCAAGCGATGCTTCCGAACAACTGGTGATCTTGGCAATCCGCCTGTTCAGCCTCTCGTTGCCCTCACGGAGCGAATCAGAGTCTTCTCGTGCCTCCGTCAGCAATTTCTCTACGCGTTCGAGCTGCGCCTTGAGATCAGCGATCTCTTTTACTGACGTATCGTGCAATGCTTGGAAGTCGGAATCCGACCGCTTCCCGGCTTCCTCAACCGCAGTTGCGGCCTTGAGCCGCACCGTCTGAAGCTGCCTCTCCGTATCCTCACGCTCGCTCTGCGACTGCACGACCATCACGATCGTACCAACAAGCAGAAAGAAACTTCCGAGCAACGCCGAAAACGTCGAGACCCCGTTCGGGTTCCACCCAACCAGGCAGAGGAACCAGATCGAAATGGCGGTGAACAACAGACTCCACAATGGCAGCGCAACTTTTACCCAACTCTTCATAACGTCCTCCCTTTCCGTGGCGCGCTCCCAAGGGGAACCCCGCCAGCGAAACCGCGTTCCGGCAACATCATCGTCCAGTCCAAAGCATGATTGCCCTGGAGTAAACGAGTGTCCCGCGAGCGTCGGATGAAGGCCTAAACTGGCTAAAACTAGCCGAATTCAAGTCTTCACCCGAAAGACTTTTGAATGAACATCGAACAAATATAGCATAAATTAGCCATTTTGTCAATCTATTGCCCTGGTTCGCCTTTGGCAGGATAATATGAGGTATGGAAGCTCATTTCTTACACAGCCCATCTGCAGAATTGCGCATATTGGACGAAGGCGGCATTCGTCGTATTTTTATAAAAGGCAAAGCTTATAGCCATGGCAAACTCAAGCCGATTTTGGAAACAGTTGATACCTTGCTCAAGCTTGAGACCATCCAGAAGATGGTTGAGCTTAAAGGCGACTGGTGGCTGGATGAATTGGAAAGGCGCCAGGATGCGAATTATGTGCGTCGCCGGCTAGTCACGCTCATCAATCGTTTCGGGGATGTGCAAGGCGCCAGGATCTTGGATATCGGCTCAGGCTCAGGCTCTTCGTCTTTGATCTTTGCAGACCTCGGAGCATCGCTCGTGCAAGGCGTGGAACCGAATCCGGATTTCGTGCGCCTGGCAAAAATGCGCGCGCATGACGAAGGTTCGGAAGACCGCGTATTGTTTTCAGTGATCCAAAAAACTTCAGAACTGCCTTTTGAAGACGCTCGTTTTGATATCGTGAGCCTGAACGCGGTCATTGAGCATATCAAACCCGAAGAAAGATCTGCCATAATCAAAGAGGCTTTTCGCGTGCTCAAGCCCGGAGGCCTGCTAGTCATCACTGAGACGCCGAACCGCGCTTTCCCGTACGACGGACATACGACAGGGCTGCCATTGATTCCCTGGCTGCCGCTCAATACGTCGATTTCGATTGCAAAAAAACTTTCCCGCCACGTGCCGAAAAACCAGACGCGCGAACAATATATTTCGCAAGGCATTGTAGGCGGCTCTTATTGGCAGATCAAGAACGCGTTCCCAAATGCTGTTTGCCAGAACCTCAAAGGCGGAGACGCCAAATGGAAGTGCACCTTGCAACGCTCGTCTTTCTTGACCTGCAAAATCCTCAGCGTTCTTGAATGGCTGATCAACAGGCTCAAACTCCCATTGGACGCCTTCATGCCCATGCTGGATTTGGTGTTTAAGAAAACATAATGTCATCCTCGGGCTTGACCCGGGGATCCAGATTCTGGATTCCCGCCTTCGCGGGAATGACACGTTTTTTTATTCAGCAAAAACTGCACTCGTGACCCAGGAAACAATCCAGAAGACCAAGGCGCCCCAGAAGGCTGGCCAAAAACCCTGGACATTGAAGCCTTTGACGATGGATGAGGCTAGCCAGAACATCAAGGCATTGATCACAAGCGTGAACAAGCCCAAAGTCAGAATGTTGATGGGCAAGGTCAGGAGCAGAATAATCGGGCGAATCAAAGCATTGATCAAGCCAATGACCAAGGCTGCGATAAGAGCTGCCCAGATGCTTTGCACATTTACCCCAGGCACGAGGTAGGCCGCGGCCATGACCGCAAGCGCATTCAATAACCAACGGAGGAGGATCATAAAATTTAATTAAGAATTAGGAGTTAGACTCAGCAGAATGTTTCTTTTGAATTAAAGTAATTTTATTTTCTGCGTTTTCCAAACGGGCGCGCAAAACTTCGGCCAATTCCATGGCGCGTTCGTATTTTTCCAAGCCTTGATCCAAATCCGTTTGGCCGCTTTCAAACCACTCAGTGATTTTTTCCAGTTCTTCAAAAGCCTTGCTCACATCAAGCTTAGATTTCTGGGGTTTTTTATCGGGCATATTTTTTGTCTGGATTCCCGCCTTCGCAGGAATGACACAGGGCTAAAGTAATTTCTGTTGTTTAATCGCGCCTTTAATTGATTTGACTGCCATGGTCCCCTCCCCGTCTTTTAGCACGGCTGTCAGTTCCATTCCAACAGACAAATTGGCCACTGTGGTGATGGCACGCCCCCTTGCGTCGCGAAGCATGGAATACCCGCGGGCAAGCACACCCTTGGGATCTAGCGACGCAAGGAGACGAACATCTGAACGGTATCTGTCTTGGAGCGCCCGCATCCATTGTCTCACATTGGAATTACAAACGGAAGTCAGCGCATCCAGATTTTTCTTTTGTTGAGCGATCCAGGCGGCTGGCGCGCGCAAAGCCCTAGCCATGATCTGTTTGCGCATTTCAATCGAACTCAACAATCCACTTTCGATATTTTCTGTTTGATAAGCCAAATGGCGCAGGATGTCGTTCCTGTCCGGCACCATGCGACGCGCGCAATCAGTCGGCGTTGACCCGCGCACATCAGCCGCCTCCTCAGCCAAGGTCAGGTCGCGCTCATGGCCAATGCCGACCAAGGTCGGGATTTTTGAGGCGTGGATGGCGCGCACGACTTGCTCGTCATTGAAAGCCATCAGCTCCTCAAGCGATCCGCCGCCGCGCGTCAGCACCAAGACGTCATAGTCGCCGCGCGCATTGGCTTGCGCGATAGCCTTGGCCACTTCCTCGGCCGCGCCAGCGCCTTGCACTTTCACATGATACAGATCGATTTCCAAGCCGCGCCACCTCTCGCCGACGATGCGCACGAAATCCCCATAAGCCGCGCTTTCTTTGGACGCGATCAAGGCAATGCGCTCTGGAAACTTTGGCAATTCCCTTTTGCGCGACGGCTCAAACAAACCCTCTTTCTCCAGCCTTGCGCGCAAAGCCGCTAAAGCCTTGGCCAAGGCTCCGTCGCCGACCAGCTCGATTTTGCTGGCAGTCAAAGAAAACTTCCCGAATTTAGGATAGATCCTGGGCATGCCATAGACCCTGATTTTCATGCCGTCTTCAACCGGGGTCTGGAGCTGCCAAACAGACATAAAAACGCCCACTAATCCGTCTTTGTCTTTCAAATCAAAATTGACCCACTGGCCTTGCGAGATCCTAAAGCTTGAGACTTCGCCCTCCACGCATAAATCCTCGGGGTGCCAGCACTTGGCCAGCACGCTGTTAACATGGGCAATAAAGTCCGTGACTGAAAAGACGGTCATAATTACCAAGTATACTTGAATGGCAAGGAAAACAAAAAGACCGGGGAATTCCGGTCATAGCAGGGGCTGGTATGCGATATCTACTGTCCAGTTGGTCAAAGCATCGATTTCCTGCGGCTTCAGACAACATTCTCCATGGCAGCATTCAGCGCATGCGCCGCAGTTATCGCACTTCTCAGCGCTCATGATGCGGGCTTTGCAGCGTGGACACGTTGCATCAGTCTTGGGTTCCATAAAACACCTCCAAGGTTCATGCCTGGAAAGTAGCACTAAATAATAATTTTGTCCAGGGCTATAAGGCAAAACGTTCAAAATGGATGCGGTTTGGAGGAACACCCTGTTTATCCAGGATTTTGCATATTGAATCGACCATGTTGACTGGTCCGCAAAGATAGACCTCCCTTTCCAGCACGTCAGGGACCAGTTCGGCCAAGGCTTTGTCGTCTACCTTTTTGTCTCCGATAAAAGCATGCATCTTAAATTTCGCCGGATCGATATCGCGCAATTCCTTACCGAGCGGCAAATCCTCTGTCCTGTTTCCGTACATCAGGATCGCATTTTTGTAATTTCCGGATTCAGCCAAAGAAAAAATCGGTGCGATGCCGATGCCGCCGGCAATATACAAGACTTTGTCCAGTTTCTTGTGCGCGAAAACCCCATGCGGCCCGTCGATCAAGACTTTCGTACCAGGCTTGATCGAGTCCAGATGCATCGTGTAATCACCGGACTTCTTGAAAGTGATCCTGATGTATTTTCCGTTCGGCGCGCATGACAAAGAAAACGGATGCGCTTGCCACCAGCGTTTGCCATCAAGAAACCTCATGATCATGAATTGCCCGGCTTTGACCTTGAACTCGTCGATATTCTTTCCGACGATGTAGATCGAATACACATCATCCGTTTCTTTTACGGCCTTATCAACCGTAAAATCGTGTCTGATGGAATTGACGATCGGAAACAAAAATCTATATACGACCAGATTGCCGAAAGCGAAAACATAAAGGCACCACCAAAAAACAACAGCGAACTGAGTCTGCAGATCCCGTCCGACTGCGAGCTGGTGTCCGAAAGCGAGGAGGATGGCCGCATACATCAGCAAGTGGATGAAATACCAAGGCTCGTATTTGAATTTCTTGCGCAACAACGTCGAGAACAGGACGATTATTCCGAACAACAAAGCAGCGATTGCGGCATTCAGAACATCTTCCCAGCGCGTGAGGAAGATGATGAACTGGTTGATGAACGTGGTTTTTCCCTGCATGGAAAATCCGATCGTCAAAAATACGATATGCACCAAAAGAAAACCAGGTATGGCAATGCCGACCCAGTGATGGACTCTGGAAAGCTTATCCAATCCAAAAGCTGATTCTACCCATTTTACGCGGCCAATCAGGACTAGCTCCAAAAGAACGGACAAGACAGCCAGTAAAGCGAAGAAATTCGATATTGAGATCAAAGCCTGAGGCACGCCGCGCGTGAGCATGCGGCCCGAAATCGGCCACCAAGTAAATAGGATGGCGGCCAGCAATACAGCCAAAAGCGAGTATAAGATTACTTTTTTGTTCATCCACTAAGCCTAACCTGAACTGCGGGATTATTCAAGGTCATTTGTAGAGCAAACCGCCCCATTCCACGAGCGTAAATCCAT
>JBAYJJ010000002.1:0-54303 GCA_041665165.1 Patescibacteria group bacterium
AAGGCATGGAAAGCAGCCATTGGCTACAAACTTCCCAGTGTCTCGCCCTTCTTCAGCCACGATGCTGATGGGATTGCGCGCAGTATCCGCTTCAGCGCTCCGCACGATTTGGATTACCAGCGCAGCATCACAGACGGGCTGATGCACGCTGTCCCGCAGTACGAAACCCTTGAGCTTACAGGCCAGCCTGAACTCGATTCCCAAGTCATTATCCCTTACATTGAGCGAGCTCTGGGCACGCCAGTCTCGTTCACCTCATATGGACCTTGCACTACTCATGAACGGATTCTGCGACCGTTCTCTCTCGCAGCTTAACGCCAGGCAATGCTTGCCTTGCGTTTTTTTGGTAAGATATGACACGTAAACATGTAACATGTAACATAGAGCATGTAGCATAGAGCATGTAGCAACTATGAAAAAAATATTAGAACCAGAGATTAGATTCGCGGCCCTGGCCGTGGATATTTGCCTGCTTCGCTATAACGCAGGGGTTTTAGAGACCCTGCTCATATCTGTCACCAGCGACTTTGAATACAAGGGCATGCCAGCCTTGCCTGGCGGCTTGATCTTGCCCAATGAAACAGCTGAACAAGCAGCGATCAGAATCTTAAAATCAAGGATAGGTTTGTCTGACCAAAACAAAGTTTGGATGCGCCAGCAAAAACTATATAGCCGCATAGATCGCGATCCGCGCGGCAGAGTCGTTTCTCTTGCTTTTATTGCGCTCGCACCTTTTGATGTTTCTGAGCAGCTTGAAAAGCGCCAGGATGCACACTGGATGCCTGTTTCAAAAGTCAAAAATCTGGCTTATGACCATGATCAAATCCTGATGGACTCAGTGAATTATTTGCGCGAGGTCATAAATCATTCACCGGTCGTGGCTTATTTGTTGCCCAAGGTTTTTACTTTGACTCAAATCCAAAATTTTTATCAAAACATTTTAAAATCAGAACTTGATCCAAGAAATTTCCGCAAACGCATTTTGGATTTGGATATTTTGGATGAAGTAGGCAAAATTGCCGAAGGCGCAGCGCATCGCCCGGCCATGGGCTATACATTCAAGCGCCGCTTGCCAGAGTTCGTGCCCATCATGCCTTTTTCAGGCAAAAAGAATTAAAAAAACCATCTTGCGATGGTGTGAGTCAATGCCCGTGGCCATGTCCGTGGAAGCCGCCGAAGTGTGATCCAGGATGCCCGTAGCCAAAATGGACGTAGTTCTGCTGGTAGACGTAGCTTCCATAACGAGGGACGCCAATGTATGGCCTGTAAACATATGGTCCATAGTAAGGAGCAGGGTAGTAGACCTGGTAGCTTTCAGTCACTGCAGGAGGGGGCGGCGGGAGAGCATCTCTGACCGACTTCGGCATCTGGTAAAAGGTGACCGGTTCTTTTGCCCGTGGATAGGTCGCGAATCCATTGCTCGGACAGGGGTGGTAGCAGCCCGCAGAAGCAAATGCCAGCAAGCATGATCCCAAGAGCGCAAACAATGCTGTTTTCATCCTATTTCTCCTTGTTTTTCGTGGTTTGAACATACGTCTAATAGGCATTTTTGTCAATTCCTGGCCATGAACACTCGGGGTTGACCTTTTGCTATAAAAATGTTTAACTTGGGGCACAAAGGAGGCAGCATGGCGATCGTTAAAATGCAGCACAAAAATCCCCTGATTATGGACGGGGAAAAACAGGTCCTGATTTCCATGATCCCGACAGAAGGAACCGGCAAGGGTTTCGCGGAGCTGCTCACCCAGATGTATTGGGGGCAGCTGGGCGTAAAGGGACTTCAGCCGATTGACTCTTTCTTTTCATGGTTCAATGAGGGGCGTCATTTCTTCGCAGTTGTCTGCCATAAGGGGGACGACTATGAGATGGCGCCGGTAGCAGTGGAGAAATTCCTGAAAGTCATGGAAAAGCTGGTTACAAAAAACCAGACCCTGGGATTTGTCCTCAGCGGCCAAGATATTCCTGGGTCCATCCGATTCAAGATTCTGGCGGCCTTGGCTGAGAGCGAGCTCAAGATCCAGGTCTTTGACTTCCAGTACTAACTTTACAGTCTCGGTCTCCGAGGCTTTTTTGTCTCCTAGCTTGGCGGTGCCACATGACGCAAAGCAAAACGCCCAGCGTTTGCTGAGCGTTTTACGTGGTAGCCCTAGTCCGAGCCAACTGGAACCGATTATTGGCTGAAATGAAGGGTTGGGAGAGGCTGGCGAAGGCTACTGTTTGATTTTATCGTCAGTATCGTCAGGAGCGTCAATCGGAATCTGGTGCACGGAGGCTTACTGGTACGATGAATTTTTATGTTTTAAGAATTTACGTCAGGGTTTGGATCGAAGACTTGTATAGAAAAAAAAGAGCCCCCAATCAAGAATTGATCGAAAGCTCTGTGAAGTTGGGTTGAAACGAACGTGCGTAAAGAGTGGGTGCGCAGGTAAACAGATTTACGTTCGTATCCCGTGATACCTACTCTGCTTTCTGCATTCGATCCGCAAAAATGTGGAGCCCGCGTTGGCCGGGGAGTCCGGCTTCTCGTGTCCTGCCCCACACCTCAAACGTATCGCCCCGTTTGAGTTGATATACGATGTCGCTCTTCGACTTCGGAACCGACAACGCGAACCCCGGGAATCCGTCGTCGCTCCCACCGAGTCCCGTTGTTTGCTGGGAGTACGAGACATCACGGTGGTTCACGAACACACGGTCGTCAGTGTCGATTCCGCCAGCCTTGTACGCCGAAGTGGAAGTCCACTCACCGATGAACATCGCCTTGAGGTGGACAGACTTGCCAGCATAGTCGTTGACGAAGGTTTCGCTGCATAACTTAGCGTAAGGTGCATCAGCGTAGCTCCCCACATCAGCGTGCCCCGAGAAACTCGTCGGATCTTCGGGGACGGCTTGGGTTTCGCCACATCCGGCGATTGAAACGCTTCCTAAAGCGCAGGCAACGACTACGAGTTCAATCTTCATCATCTTCTTCATTTGGCGTCCTCCGTCATGAGTGTCAAGAAACTTTTTCACCTCTAGTTCGTACCCATATTAGACGAATCTTCAGGATTTTGTCAATAGACCCACATTTAGAGCCAACTGGAACCGATTATTGGCTGAAATGAAGGGTTGGGAGAGGCTGGCGAAGGCTACTGTTTAATTTTATCGTCAGTACCGTCATGAGCGTCATAAGATTAACCTATTTAGTCATCCTTGGCATCTGCACATTTTCGCGATAAGGTCTTGTTGTTTATGGTTATAGATCCTGAGAAAGCGCAGTCAAGACGTTGGTATGAGCTTCTTTACATGGGGTGCCTATCAGCTGGGATTTTCCTGCTTTTGCTTTGGTTTTTTAGGTCCAAGCTAGCGATCATCACTGAAACCCCAATTTGGGCAGGCATGGCCCTGATAGCTTGTATTTTTGTCATCTCCATTTATAAGGGTAAAAAAACCGCTTCTTTCTTTGGTTGGCGGCATTTTTTAAACTATCCACCTATTTGGATAGCTGCCCTCCTCGGCGGAGCCATCGCGTTTCTATTAATGGGTTATGTTCCAGGCATTTTAAATAGTCTGAAGTTATCAGACACATATCACCCAATTTTTCAATGGCTTGGATGGAGTGCCTTTTTAGCCGCCTACGCTTCTTGGTTAGTTAGAATTGTGTGGGAGCTTCAGAAAAAAGACTGCCCTGACGATGTCCCTGATCAAAAACAAAAGCTAGCTTCGCCCAGTACTTTATTTACCTCGTTCAACGACCTTACCGTTTGGCTTAAGGACGACTTACCTATAGAAAATGAGAGGTATGCTATTTTTGAACACAACCTAGTTGCACAAAGAATAGCTGCGCGAATAGTCTGGAAAGAATCCCCGTCTCAGGCACTCATCGGACAATTAGGATCAGGAAAAACATCCATACTTAATTTAGTTAAAAATGAACTTAAATTCATTAATGGGGGCTCACGAGTAAAAATCGTTCATGCTGAGCTTTGGCCTTACGAAACTCCCCGTGCAGCAGTTGAAGGTGTACTCGGAGAGCTTGTCGAGTCTCTTTCGCAGGAAGTTGACGTAATTGGATTACGTGGGCTGCCAGAGTCATATGCAGAGGCAATGAGCGCTTTAGGCGGTTTTTGGTCAGTGCTCGTTAGGATTCAAGGAATCCCTTCAAATCCTTTTGATATTCTGAAACATGTTGACGACATCGCAACCGCCATAGGACTTACTTTTATTGTCTGGGTTGAGGATCTTGAACGTTTTGCAGATGGTGGTCCTGAACCGCCCAATGACGAAAAAATATCTGAACGATTAAACCCAATAAGAGCACTATTGTTCGGTTTAGATAGAATGGGGTCTGTAAGCGTTGTAACTGCTACAACTTCTTTGAATTCAAGATTTGATTTGTTCAAAATAGCTCGTTTCGTTGAAAAAGTTCCCGAAGTAAAAAAATCCGACGCTTCACGTATTTTAGAATGTTTTAGAGATGGCTGTCTTTCAAAAAATATTATCGACCCCGCCATGCTAGAAATACGCAAAAAGCTTGAATTCACTGCTGATCCAGAAACATTTGAGAAGTTTTTTCGCATGGCTAATTTAGATAGTGAAGTCTATGGTCCTGATCATGCTTTATTAATCATCAGCGAAACACCAAGGGTGCTTAAACAAGGACTTCGGAACTGCCTATACATATGGAATCAGCTTGCTGGGGAAATTGATTTTGACGACCTCCTAATTATGAGCATGCTAAAGGTAGCAGAGCCGAGTGTTTTTGCAATAATTGATAAGTATATTTCTGATCTACGTATTAAGGAATCCAATGAAGATCCTCGAGCAAGATTTAAAAAAGCTATGGAATCACTCGTACTGAGCGAAATAAAAAGAGAGGCTGTATATGAGATTATAAAATTTGTTTTTGATGAAGGAGGCAAGCCTCAAGGATTGGCTAATGCTGGGCATGCTGATTATTGGAAGCGATTTTTATCCGTGCCAAAAGTGGAACCCGAGGAAAGTGATCAAAGAATCCTAAGTGTCATGCAAGGAAAAGATGACCTAAAAGTAATGGAATTAATTGAAAATCCTGCATGTTCTGATGCCGTCAAGGACTTCGCCGATGTTAAAATTGATGCTATCAAGCTTTTGAGCGCACAACGAAGAATGGAGCTGTTTAAGCTATGGGTCGAGAGGCGATGCAATGACAAAGAAAAAAAATGGGACGAAGAGGCACCCGGGCTTATACCATTGTGGCAACTATGGTTAACAAGCTCCAAACGCGGATCAATAAAAGATTCGAATTCGTTACCATTGATTAAATGGGCTTATGATTTAGCTGTACCAAAAAAACTTGCACTAGTAACGGGAATTGAACGTTTTTTTGTCATTTCTGATGGCGATCCAATCTTCTCAGTAGAGCATGTCAAAGAAGCGAAAGTTTATCTCCGAGAGCTGCTCCTTTCGACTTATGGGGGCAAACCAGAAAGACTTGCTTCGGCTCTTGAAGGCACAGATCCTAGAACTTTGATCTGGCTATGTTGGGGGATTGATCGCCTAAGGGCAAAAGACGAGGAAGGTCTTCCATTTAATGACTGGAAACTCTTTGCTCAAACCTTAATGGAAGCTGTGCGGCTTCAACCAAAAATTATGTTGCCTCAATTGGCTTGTTTGGTAGTAAATGAATATCAAATGCCGTCAAGGAAAAAAGGCCTTCATTCGGAATTTAATGCGAAGCTCACGAATCAACTATTTGGTAATATATACGACCTCCTTACTTTATTCCAAGGTCAGGATCTTGCAGACTGGGAAGGAGATTCACGGGTCAAAACACTTATTCTCGAGGCTCAAAAAATTGTCTCCCGTCCAGCCTAATTGATCAAGACCGAATCTCTTGTTTTATATGACTCCAAAATGTATTTACTGCTTGAAAGACCAGAATGGGGCCACTTTTACTAAACGAGAGCATGTGATCATGGACTCGCTGGGTAGCTTCACGCCTTATAGTCTGACATTGTTGCCCGAGTACGGTGTAGTTTGTGATTCATGTAATGAATTATTCAGCCCACTGGAAACTAATTTCACTGAGGATACGTGGGAAGGCGTCTATGGTCAGCGTTTGGGGATTAAAAAAAGAAGGAGCGTTGTACTAAGAGAAAAGAATTTTAAAATCAAGAGAGTATGTGGGCTTGGAGGTGACTTTTTTGATCAAATATTTTTCTTCTTAGAATTACGCGACGGAAAGGTTGTCCCCGTGCTGAAAGATCAGATTAAGCTGTGGCGATCCGGTACAGGATATCGTATTTTCCTTTTGGAGGGATTGGAGGCCGTAAAGGAGGGCACATCTGAATACAAAAAATTAGTCCGGCACTTCAAAAACCTGGATCAAAAAGATATTCACATATTTGGGGAAACTTCAGAGAAGGTTGAGCAAATGAAGGTACTGCTCATGAAATTTGGAGTGAACTATAAAGAGAAGACTTCCAAGGGGTGGGCGATTCCCCCTGGAACCATGTTTGAGTTAAAAGAAGATGTAACTTGCACGCTGGATATTGCGCTAAGTCGGATTCTTGCGAAAACCGCGTTCAACTATTTCGCATATTGCGCCGTACAAGAAGGGATGCAGCACATCCTTCTTGGCAAAGAATTTAGTACACTGCGAAGATTTATCCATGAAGGATACGGCGAGCTGAAACAAATCATCCCTTCCATCAATGAAGAACCTATCTTGGGCGAAGAACATGCGACGGGCGGTAGATTTTTGGGGCATGTGCTCAGTTTCTTGCCAGAAAACGGCCAAATAGTCGTGCACATGACCTTCTTCGGTCTTCCGGCAATTTACAAAGTTGTACTCGGAGATATTCCGCACGGCCTTGACGCTACATTCTTTGGTTGCGGTCATGCCTTTAATCCCTTTGATGGCAGAATTACCAATTTGACCCAGCAAATGCCAGCAAATCCAACCGAAGAGCAAATACGTCTTTCATGCGGATTATTCAAGCGGGAGAGGGTTGTATAGTAATAGGGTTTTTCTATTCAAAATTTCCAATCACCTCGCCCGTGTTTGCAATACGAATTCTTGCCAAGAACATGCCCCCTCTGTAAAGTATTGTCAACTATGAAACAAGATCTTGGTCGTATAGTGGAGGTGGATTTGCGCGGAGTCTGGACAAAGGAGACGGAGTTCAGCTCGTGGCTTGCCCGTGATGAGAATCTAGCCCTTTTAGGCGATGAATTAGGGCTTGATCTGACCCTCATAAAAACAGAGGCTGACGTAGGCGACTTTAATGTAGACATTCTGGCCGAGGAGGCCGGAACCAGTACTAAAGTTATCATAGAGAATCAGTTGGAACCCACCAATCATGACCATTTGGGAAAACTGATTACTTATGCGTCTGGGCATGAGGCGAGCTACATAATCTGGATCTTCCGAGAAATGCGCGAGGAACATAGAGGCGCGATAGATTGGCTGAACCAGCACACGACTAATGATGTAAACTTTTTTGGTGTTAAGCTTGAGCTATGGAAAATTGGAGATTCTGATCCTGCGCCAAAGTTTGATGTGCTATGTCGTCCTAATGAGTGGGCTAAGACAGTAAAACGCCAATCTAACCAAGAGGAGCTTAGTGAAGGCAAACTTAGGCAGTTAGATTTTTGGACAAAGCTAAATGAATACACCCGATCTCATACCAAAGAAATAAAACTTCAGAATGGGCTTCCGCAACATTGGTCGAATGTGGCAGTAGGTAGCTCGGATGCACATATCTCTTTATGGATGGACACCCGCAAACATAAATTGGGGATACAGCTCTACGTGCCTAACGATAAAGAAATATATAAACACATCTGTGAGGACAAAGAGAAGGTTGAGAAAGAACTAGGCCAACTTGAATACTATGATACTTCCGGAAAGGCAGCTTATGTGGCGCAATATTATAATGACTTTGATATAGACAATCCGGGCAACTATGAAAAGTATTTCGCCTGGTTATTGGAACGCACAATAGCCTTTAATAGAGTGTTCAGGCCGCTTCTACGTGCCTATAAGGACGAAGTATGACCCAACCTGACTTTTACCTAGTGGAAGAACTAGCCAACAAACTGCGTGTGAGCAAGATGACTATTTACCGCTACATCAAGGCGGGAAAGGTTGAGGCATTTAAAACGGGCAAGGAGTTCCGTATTGCCAAAGCGGAGTTTAATAAATTCATGAATGCGCATAAGACAAACTGACATATGAAGCTTCATTTTGAGCCAAATTTGCAATATCAACTGGATGCCATAGATTCTGTGTCTCGACTATTTGAAGGTGCTCCGCGGGTAAGGTCGAGGGATACTATCTTGGCCGAAGTACATGCCAACATTTTAAAGCTGGCACCTGAGAGGATCTTGCGGAATCGTGATGATATTATGGGCTTGCGAAGAATCGCTGATTCCGATGCGCACAAAACAGATGAAATGGATTTTTCCATCGAGATGGAAACAGGAACGGGCAAAACCTACGTTTATCTACGCACCATATTTGAACTTAACCGCTCTTATGGTTTAAGTAAATTCATCATCGTAGTTCCTAGCATACCAGTTAAAGAAGGCGCATTGAAAACATTGGAAATAACCAAGCAACATTTTAAAGGTTTGTATTCTGTGCCATTCGAATACTTTGCTTATGATAGTAAAAAACTAACGCAGGTTAAATCTTTCTGCGAGGCCAATACATTGCAGATTATGGTGATGAATATTCAGGCGTTTAATGCTGAGGATCGCGTTATTTCCCAGGAACGCGATGCAACGCATGGCGTCCGCATGATTGACCTTATTAAACAAACATATCCGGTCATTATTATGGATGAGCCACAGGTTGGCATGGGAACGACACGGGCGGAACATGCGCTTTCAAAACTCAATCCTTTATTCAAGTTGCGCTATTCAGCGACACACGAAGTACCCAAAAACGTCATATACCGCCTGACTCCATTTGATGCTTACAATCAGGGGTTGGTAAAAAAGATAGAGGTATTTTCCGTTAAATCCGAAGGTATAGTTGAATCTATGGTGTTTAAGGATGCGGTATTTGCTGGCAGAAAACCACCACAAGCCAAACTGATTATCAATACCCATATAAAAGATAAAGGCTTCAAATCTAAAACCATTACCTGCAAAGCCAATGATGACTTAGAGCAAAAAACTAATAACCCGGCATACCGCGGACTTGTTATCGAGCGGATCTGGCGTGATATGAATGATGGGCAAACCAAATTACAGTTCAATGGTGGTGCTGTGCTCATAAAAGGTGAGCAGACAGGGAGTAATAAGGAACAAATCTTTACAGAGCAGATAAGACGCACCATTGAAAAACATTTTGCTAAGAAAGACGAATTCAACTCCAAAGGCATAAAGATACTTTCATTGTTTTTTATAGATCGTGTGGCTAATTACGTTGATGAGGACGGCTTGATAAAACAATTATTTTGTAAGTTATATAAAGAGCTATATAAGAAGCGTTACGGCAAAAGTCCTGCTGATATGGAGTCTATTCATAATGGCTATTTTGCCAAAACCAGCAGTGGCGAGTGGACGGATAATGAGGTCTCAATGAAAAAAAATAGCGAAGCATACCAGTTGATTCTTAAAGATAAAGAACGTTTACTATCATTGGAGGAACCTTTGGAGTTTATTTTTTCTCATTCCGCTCTTGGCGTGGGCTGGGACAACCCTAACGTCTTTAACATTTGCGCCCTAAACGAGACGCTGAGCTCAACTAAAAAACGCCAGGAAATCGGTCGTGGTCTACGCATTTGCGTGAATCAAAATGGTGAACGCGTTCATGACCCGCTGGACGTCGTCGAAGGCAAAGAGACTAATTTGTTGACAGTTATCGCTAACCAAAGTTATCAAGAATTCGCCGAACAATATCAAACCGAGCTGATTGAAGAATACGGGCCTGGAGTTAAAACGATTAAACTACGCAATGCCAAGCAACAGCCGGATAAGATCAAGCTGAATAAGGCTAGATTTGAAAGCAATGATTTTTCCGAGCTCTGGAAACGCATTGCCAAAAAAACTAAATGGTCGGTTTCCTTCCATGAACCAAGCGTGATTAATCTTTGCGTAGAGGTTGTTAGAAGTATCCAAGTACCGGAGCCTACAATCAACGTAGAATTGAACCGCATCACAACCTTGGGCCGAGAGGGTGCACCGCAAATCTGGAATGAATACGTAGGCAGTAGCGCGCCAATAACCGCCAAAGGCATGCGTGCGTCTCTTGATCCGATTAACGAGATATCAGATCAAACCGGCTTGGCATTGGATACCGTTCGTGAGATCTTGCAAAAGGCCGGCAACCCGCAAAATGTGACTAAAAATCCTATAGCCTTTATGGCCGAAACTATTGAGCGAATTAAGTACGTTTTAGATAGAGAACTGGTCAAAGTAGTAAGATACGAAACAATAAAAGACACTCATGATAAATCACTATTTGAAGAGTTGTATTCAACTTACGCAGATACCATTCCCACCCCGAATCATGGATTATACGACAAAGAAAGGGTGGACAGCGGCATCGAGAAACAATTTGGCGCAGAATTGGATAATGACAGCCAGATCCGCCTATTTTTTAAACTTCCTAAATGGTATTCCATACCAACGCCCATCGGGAATCACCACCCTGATTGGGCGATCGTGATGGAGAAACGCGCTTTAGACGAAGGGGGCAAACAAACTAAGTATTATTATGTGGTGGAAACCAAAGGTACGCGCGCTATGGACACGCTGTCGCCTGATGAGCGGATAAATATACAATGCGCCATGAAGCATTTTGAAGCCGTAGGATTAAAAGAATACCTGGCACCCGTGGATACTTTTGATTACTTTAAACAAGAAGTTAATGACTAAATATATGCCTATAAAGAAAGACGACTTCAAAGTAAATAAAATACCTGCGGCCAGTCCTGACGAGCGGCGAGAGATTTTGGTTGAGATAGGTGCAATTTATCCTGCCCTCATACAAGAGGATGGATCAATAAACGAAAAAGAACTAAAAGCATTATCTGAGGGTTATAACAAATCCGAATCAGAGCGCTACGCCTTCCCCTGGGCCGGTAAAACGGCTTCCAAGCGGTTTGCCTTCACGCCTAGCAAGGCGAGGCTTGTGCCGGACAAGGAGCGAAGCGTGGATTTTGACACAACGCAAAACCTGATTATCGAGGGGGAGAATTTGGAAGTGCTAAAGCTGCTCCAGGCCTCGTACTTCAAAAAGGTGAAGATGATCTACATCGACCCTCCGTATAATACTGGCCATGACTTTGTATATCCGGATGATTATTCCGAATCCAAACAAACTTACTGGGAAAAGAACGGCGTCTATCACGATGGCGTACGTATGGATACGAACACCGAGTCCAGCGGTCGCTATCACTCTAACTGGCTATCGATGATGCAGAGTCGCCTACTCTTGGCGAGAAACTTGTTGCGGGATGATGGGGTGATCTTTGTGAGTATTGATGATAACGAGGTACACAATTTGCGTAAACTGATGGATGAAGTTTTTGGGGAGGAAAATTTTGTTGCTAGTATTATTTGGCAAAAGAAACAGTCGCCACAAAATGACTCAACGTATCTTTCCTCAATGCATGATTATGTAGTTTTATTCGCCAAACGGGCAAAAGAGTATCGAGGAGATGAAGTTGGTTGGTCCATGAACCTACTCTCTAGATCGGATGAACAAATCGAAAGATATCAAAACACGGATGATGATTCCCGAGGGGCGTGGACCTCTGTGGATATGACTTCGAATAAAACTGCCAGCCAACGCCCTAATCTTTACTATTCCATTATCAATCCAAAATCTGGAAAAGAAATTTGGCCTACCAAAGAAAGAGTATGGCGTTATAGCAAAGAAGCGATGTCTAAACTCATTGCCGAAAAAAGGATCTCTTGGGGCACTCTGGGTGAAAATTTTCCACGACAAAAGCGTTTTTTGAGTGAGGTGCAGTCAGGCGTTGTTCCTTCAACATGGTGGACGCGTGAGTTTGCGGGTGATAATCAGGCGGCAAAGAGAGAACTTAGAGATTTATTCCCAAATGGTGAAGAAGCATTTGATACGCCGAAACCGGTATTACTAATCAAAAGAATGTTGGAGATTGCATCAAATAACAATGATATTGTGCTCGATTTTTTCGCAGGCTCTGGCACTACCGGTCATGCAATTATGCAACTAAATCAAGAAGACGGTGGCGAACGACAATACATCCTAATTCAGCTTCCAGAGGCTACGGACGAAAGAAACGAAGCCTCTAAAGCCGGTTACAAAACCATCTCTCAAATCACCATCGAGCGCGTGAAGCGTGCTGGCACAAAGATTAAAGCAGGAAAACCCCAAGTAGATACCGGATTCAAAGTGTTTCGTCTCGCAAGGTCTTTGTTTCCTCAGAACCTATTTGAGATTAATCCGGATATGACGGAGGAGCAGAAAACGAAGGCTTGGGAAGAGTATTTAGAAAAATCTAAGCAAGCACACCTGTTCGACTTCAAGCCAGATGAGTTGCTAGTTGAAATTGCTCTCAAAGATGGATTCGATCTCAACTTCAAGGCCGAGCCGATTAAGGAATTCAAGAAGAACAAAGTACTCGACGTTTCGGATGGCGAAAAGGCGGCTTTGATTTGCTTGGACGAGAACATCCAAGAAGACACGATCAAAGGCTTAGAGCCGTATAAAGAACGCCGCTTCATCTGCCTCGAGCGTGCCGTGGACACAACAAGCAAGTGGAACTTAAAGCGTATGTTTGGGGAAAATCTGTGGGTAGCGTAGTTATATGATTATTGATTTTATAATTGATTTGATTTTGCCGCTAATTTTAGGTGCATTAATAACATGGATTGTAAGTTGGTTCTATTATCGTAAACAAAATAACGAGAAACCTGCTTGGTTCACAGAGGAATCAATTAAGGCAATTTTAAAACAGCATCCAGAAAACTTTGAATGGACATCAAAACAAATTCTGGATTTGTATAAAAATAAAATCCACAAAATCGATGAGAAGGATGACATTCCCTATGGCGTCTGCCCTGAATGCGGCTCAAGCGCCATTAAGCATTCAACATACATAGATGATGAGCACGATGATATATACGATGACCATACATGCCGAAAATGCGGTTGGACGGGTAAAGGCAATAAGAATTGATTTAATATTTCAAAAGGTAACTATTAACTATGAAACTAAGAGATCGTCGTTACAATTTGGTTTTTGATCATGTTAAGGATTATTTGTTGGATTCAGATCGAGATATCGGTGTTATGATTACCGCGGAACACGTTCAAAAAGAAGTAAAGGCCAAATGGCCAGAGATGTCTGACGAAGAGATCATTTATGGCTTAAGGCAGTTGGCCGGGAAGGGATACCTGGCGCCATATTCGCAGAATCATGACGATCAATCGGTTTTTAAACTGACTCAAAAAGGCATGGATGAATGGCTGTTTCCGATGGGCGGGGTGGACTCACGAAAAATATTCCTGTCCTATTCGACCATAGATAAAGCCATGGCAACAGGTATTAAGCAAGGCTTGGAAGGCCTAGGCTTTTACGTTTTTATGGCACCGGAAGAAATACAGGGAGGTGCTAAATGGCGCGATGTGATTATAAGCAATCTGACGACATGCTCAACGTTTGTATCTTTAAGAACTAAAAAGTATGCCCAGAGTCCAGCTTCCGAACAAGAATGTGGCTTTGCGTTGGCAATGGGTAAAAGAATCTTGTCGCTATGTGTCGGCACGTCGCCTAGCGAAATGGGCTTTTGCGCAGAATATCAGGGCGAACCATTTGATCCTATCCCCGACCCAGTTCCTTTAATCGTTGAATATTGCAAGAAACAGCTACAGTAGGTTCGTTATTCAAACATCCTCCTCTTCCAATAAAAGTACCCCAAATTGGCCAGAATCAAACCAATAATCGCGACTTGGATTATTACGGTACTCGTCTGAAACTCAGACAAAATAATATCTGTTGCCGACTTAAACACCCACATGCCTGAAACAAAGAATAGAAGCAGCAAGCCCCAAAGTTTGCGTTTAGCTAAGCCAACAATCATGGCTATAGTACAAACCGCTAAGAGAGCCATTAAGGGGATATATAAGGTTTGAAATCGCACATAAAATACATCCCCCGACACGATGCCGTCCTGGAGGTTGAATGATAGGGCAAGCACAAGCAACAAGAAAAACAAGGCAACAAGTGGGGCGATGACGTAGGTGAAAACAGAATACCAGGAAAGTTTCATAATTTATTCAAAAAAATCACGTGAGTCCTGCCAACTTCTGATAAACGAAGTTCGTCATCTGCACGTCACCTCCCGCATTGTGCGCCTTTATGTCGTCCATGAGACCACCTAGCTCACAATATACCAACTCAAGCTTGTACTTTAGACCAAAAATCCGTGTTTCCAAAATACGTTTTGCATATGACTCATGCGACTCGTCATCTTTTCGCGATACCCCCATCTTATTGCCCTTATACATCGCAGCAGTGTCGATGAATTTCACATTGGCGAGTGATAAGCCGATTTTCTTAATTGCGCGTTGGGTTATGATGTTGTCATAACAAATAATATTGTGGCCGACGAGAGGGTACAGCGGTACAGACTGATCAATCCCCGTGAACTTTACAAATTCCCGCCAGCATTCGTCGGGGTCACGGCCAAACCTATCGACATCGTCCTGAGTGATTCCCGTGATGTTGGTGATTTCTGGCGGAATGGGAATACTTGGTTTAAGTAACCATTTATTTAAGATTGGATTTTCTCCATCCTTCACTAGCAATGCACCTATCTCTATCGCTTCATCCTTCATCGGATCAAGACCTGTGGTTTCGAGGTCGTAGACGACATATGATCGCGGAAAAATCTTCCGTGTTTCATTCCCATATATTTCTCTCTGTAAACGCACATAAAGTTCCGACTTCTCGATTATCGTGAACTCAAGAATCGTTTTTTTCATTTCCAGAGCTCTCTCGGAATCAAGACCGGCAAGACTGTTAGCGACCTCACTTGTAAGTTGATAATAGTGGTCGGCCTCATCATCTCCGTCGGGACCAACGGTTTCAGGTCGAAATTCTTTCCAAAACGCACGAGCGGCTCCAAGGAACTTTTCCCTTACCTGCCATGCTCTCTCGGAATCAAGACCAGTGACGCTCATTGCTACGGCAATTTCATCTCCTGCATACGTGTCTTCGTCTCTCATCTCCCAAGCTCTATCGGAATCTAGACCCGTGAGCCCCTTGATTACCCGATCAGAAGCTGCACCGGCATCAATAAGCTCTTTTCTCATCTCCCAAGCTCTCTCGGAATCAAGACCAGCGAGGCCCTTGGCGATATAACCCTTATCTACATACATTGGGCATCCTAGTGTTAAATCACCATCTGGATAGACTAACCTTTCATCTGCACTAATAAACATCTCTCTCATCTGCCACGCCCTCTCAGAATCAACACCCGAAAGGCCTACGGCGACCGAGCCCATTAACCGGTATCTCATGAGCTCCGCAAAACCCAAGGCGCGTGGATCAGCCAGAATTTTAGCGGCACGAACCCCTTCCGCTCCAATATCAAGAATTTTCTCTCTCATCTCCCAAGCTCTATCGGAATCAAGGCCGATAAGACCTTCGGCCATAGAGTCAAAAAATTCTTTCTTCATCTCACGTGTCCAGTTAGTAAGGTTTTGCCCATATATGGGGTCAGAACCGTCGCGGTCATTAACGGCTTTGATGTGTTTAACGAAAGCATTAATAAGCTCTTTTCTCATTTTCCAAGCTCTATCGGAATCAAAACCGTCGAGATATGGGACTATATTGCCCGCGTACTCGCCAGCTTCGAGGAGTCTCTGCAGTTGAGCCAGTACCTTTTCTTCAGAGACAAATGGCACATTTCTGCTTGTGGGGGACATGGGATTTTGGTTTAAGGACATATCGAAGAAAGATTCACGGATTCCAGATCTCGCACACCCATTCTCTCGTGAGAGGTTTTCTTGTACCCGTCGTCATGTCGGTCATGTGAATTCTTGTTTCATCCAGTGACAATCCACCTTTTTTGTCATACTTCAAGGCTACGTGGGCCAAGATATGAAAAATTCTTTCTTTCTTTATTCGACCACCATTCGTTTTGACCTGGATCAATTTTATTTTTTCTCCCTTGATAGCTATCAAATCATTGCCGGTATCTTTCAGTGGACAGGAAGCCTGGATGCCAAATTCAAGAAGACGAAGCTGCACCAGCAGTTCACCCATAGTTCCCTTGTTCATGTTTTGTGGCAGCGGATTTCCCATAAAGGTGTGATAAACAAAAGGACACCCTGAGGTGTCTAGGCCCAAACAACAGACCCGAGGGTCGTGCCGTTTGTTTTATCAGGGTGCCCGTTACGGCACACCACGACCCTGATAAGCTAAAAAGCTAGCGGGACTATTGTTTGAACCTAGACAATTAGTACTATAGCTTTACCGCATATTTTGGTCAAAAAAATACCCCTATCCTTTCGGACGGAGATATTAATTTATAACTACTAACTGCCTGCGAGCCCTGGTAGAAGCCACATAGTTTATCCTGCGCTCTTCCTGCTCAACATCAGCCTGTTCAAGGCCCATCAGGGCCTTTAGCTGGCTATTGGCATGGTTCCCCGGCTCATTGACCACTACAACGGTGTCTGCCTCCGTTCCTTTCGCTTTATGGATGGTAGAGACTCGGGCGTTTAGACCAAACTTAACTAGCTTATCCTGCCATTCGGTCAGATCCATGCCATGAAGCACATTCCGCCTAGATAGGATCATGACAGAACCAGCGATACTGCCCAAGACACGCTTGAGGGCGTCAGGGACAGAAACTCCCCCTAGCCCCCTATTAATTTTAATCTGCTCGACCTTGCCACCATCTTGCAAAGCCATGCCTCCGTTTCCCAGGCCTCGCATTTGTTTATTGGCGTATTCGACGATGGCTTTGCCACTCCTGTAGTTCGTGAGCAGATTAGCCTTAGCAGAATTGCCAAAATAAGCATCAAAGTTGTTAAAATATTCCAAATCAGAACCAGCAAAACCGTTAATCGCCTGCCAGTCATCACCTACGGCATAGACCCCCATGGAGGAGTTTGTGTCCCTTAGGGCAGAGATGAGGCCATAGAATAACCTGGAGAAGTCCTGAAATTCATCAAGACATACGAGCTTAAGTGAACCTAGATCGCATCTATTGTCGTTCAATCGTATTATGGACGTGTGCGGCATCATTTGAAGCCGTTCCGTAGCCATTTCAATTAGGTCATCAAAGTCCATCCAGCCTTTCCTTCGCATTAAGATGGTGTAATCGTCATAAAGCCTGGTGGCGGTGGCTGCCAACCCGCCAATCCTTTGCCCCCGCTCACGCAACGCAGCCGGATCCAAACCACTATGCTTCGTGCGAACGATGAAGTCCCGCATCTCTTCCAATTTGTTTTGGGAAATCTTGTCCGAACTTGTCCCGAGCAATGAGCGCAGTAGCGTCATCTGCCTATCGCCATAGACCAGTGCACCGGGCTTAGGCCTGACGATAGCATAGGCCAAAGCGTGAAACGTCGATGAAGGAATCTTGGATGCCCCATATTTGAGCATCCTATTCCCCAATTCATGAGCAGCATTGCGATTAAAGGACAGGGCAAGGATTTGATCTGGGGGAATCCCGTTATGGTCGGACAGGGCCACTTTTAGCGCAATGGTCTTCGTCTTGCCACTACCAGCCCGAGCCGTGATGAGCACGTTTTGGGCATCCAGAGCCAAGGCTTCCAGCTTTTCTTGACAAACATCCTCACCCGTCAGACGCAATAGGACCGAATGTAGATCTCTATGCCTCATGCATGGATGTTCTGCGGTTAGTTTGGGTATTCGTTTGTGGCAGACGGACAACATGAGCAGGGTGGTGATTAATAACATGAAAACTAAAACAGCCATAATGCGATGGTTAGAGGAATTATAAAAGGGCAGCACATTTTTAATACGTACTGCCCTTATGTTGAATTAAGCTGCGTTTTGCTGAAGCATCTCGGAAATCAGGGAAGAGGCGTCAACCTTAGACAAACCCTCAATGACGTTTAAAGCGCTCTCACGCTCTTCCGGTTCAGGGTTCCGCTGGTTTATCAATTCCGTGAGGAGCTTTTTCTGTCTATCCGTCATCTCGTCATAGTTGACCATAGGAGGACTTTCTGTCCGCTTGGCCTGTATCGGTTCTTCATCTGCCAAGACTTCTTCCGCGCTCGGTGCCGACCAGCCTATGAGATTCGCTATTGAGCGGGTGGTCGCCCTGGTCTCGGCAATAGCCCTGACATCAGACGACTTAGTGAACTTGCGCTCATCGGAATGGCATGAAGCCACGGCTGTCATGAAGCGCCCCGAAGGCGAAATTGCCTTCATGGTTATGAGATAAGCTGTCCCACTTTTGAATTCCAGTCGGTCCTCTCTGATTAGTTCCGTACTAATACCAAAAGCCAAGGCTAATTTACGATAGGCCGATTTTTTAGCCAGCTTTTCGCCTCTAACCTCTACGAAGTCCGAAGCATCCAAAAGTTTAAGCTTTAGGTCTTGAAAGTTTTGCCAGGCCTCCATGATTTTATCGTTGGAAGCCACGGGTGAAACCAAGGGGAATTCCGAAACGCTGCGTTCACGATGGATTTGTACTGCTGGCTGAGCTACGACTACTGGTAACATATATTTATTTGATTAATTTGAATTAAGACTCTTGACCGCATTTTTGGCAGACCGCTATTTTTATAATCCTGTCCCTTTCAGAATCCAGGAGCGGATAACGTCTGTATTTATGTTTGCATTCGTCCTGCACTTGTTTCTTTCGCCAAGACGCATATTCCAAAAGATCCGGCTGATGTGGCCGGACAATCTCTTTAGTTTGCATATGTCTTAGTTAAGGATTAGTGATAGGCTCGACTTGGGTTTGGAAGAACAAACAAACCTGCTTAGGGTATTTACGTACAATGTTTCCTTGCGAGTCCTTTTTCTCCACCATTGTCATTGAACGCAGAGATTTCTCCCCGGCTTTGACGCGATATCCGACCTTGAGCCATCCGCGAAAGGTGCGGGCGTTTAAGGAAGGATCATAAAGCGAGGCAGCTTCAGAGCCGAACCTTTCAGCGATTTCTGAACGCACAAGTTGAGCAGTCTTTTCGCTTCCACGCCAACTTGAAGGCATATCGGCAAGAGCTGCAACTGATGAATTGGGCATAATATTTTTTCGATTAGACTTAAAATAGCCAAGGCAATCGACCTTTGCCATGGCAGGATTAAATGATTTGATCTCTCACGCACGTTGAACCTTTTTTACATCCAAGAAGGGCTTATCTCTGTCATTGAACCGCAGAATGCCAATAGCTTTAATCGCGCCCTCGTGGATGTTCCTTTTCATTGCACCTGGAAAGGCTAGCCTGATGCTTCGCCTACTTTTATCAGCATAGAGCCTAGGCCCGTTGCTGGTCATTTTTAGATTGCCAATTAATATCACGGATATCGCACCAAGGTCGCTGATGCTCATATCACTTCTTGTGGGATTGGAACGGCCTCAGCTTTTCGCGCTTTGGGTGTCTCCATGGCATACATCAATGCTCCCAGCATCTTCTGGATGATTGAATTAGTCTCGCGCAAGCGTGAAGCTGTTTCTGCATGGTCTGGAAACAATTCCTGGACCAAGAGCAGATAAGTTTCGCACTCGGCCGCATTAGCTTGAGCATAAGACAGGTGCTTGATAAATTCGCTCTTGACCATTTTGCGCTGACCCTGGGCGATCTGAGCCGGAATGGCCACGGCTGCGCGACTTAATTGAGAAAGCAGGCCATGCCTCTCTTCTGAGGGTAAGGATTTGTTGAAGGCTAAAATCCCTTTGGCAAAATCAAAACTCTGCTGCCAGACGACCATGTCCCTGAATGACTGAAAATAAGAGTTCGACATATATTTTTGATTAGCTTCTAGTTAAAATTAAAACTGATCAAGACAACCGACCATGCCCTGATCCGTGGGTTAGAAATCCCCAAGGAAAAAATATGCAAAAAGCCAAGTGGCTAGTTGCATAAAAGAAGGGTTAGTCATCAAAGAAGTTGCTTGTAGCAAACAAGGGCTTCAGCCCTTGCTCACGCTGCTTGGCAGCAACAAGCTCTTCGTTGATGTAGTGGGCACGCAATGCCTCATAGTCAGTTGACTGCGAAGCAGAAACCTTGCGTGGAGAGCGAAGGACAACGGTCTGTTGAGTAGATGACGTCATGGCATTGCTCCTTGTTAAACAATCGAAGACAAGTATGGAAGTACATAGCATGAGGCTGGTGGGCGGTGGTTACCTTTTGTTTTTGCAGGCGAAGATACTATATTGACAGGTACCTTTACGTGCTTTTTCTCAAAATCAATTCATTCTAGGGTGGTGGGGTTGTTGGTTGACTTTTGATCCTTAAAAACAAAGCTGAGGCTAAAATTTTTCTAAAAAAATTGCCAAAGGGGCATCTTGAAAAAAAGGCTAAGACAAGCTATAATGAATGGAATATGGATGTAGCTGACCCTCCTAAAAAACCCTCTAAAGCCATGTCCGAACTGGTGGAGGATTATAAAACTTTATCTATTTCCATGCTGGGGCGCGGCTTGCTTCGAGATGACGGAAAAGAGAAAAACGGCACTGTATCTATCGGCAAAATGTGGGAATGGCCTAAAGTAAGATTTGAAGTCCTCTCAAAAGTCGATGGAAGTAAGATGCTGCGCTTATGGCATATGACCTCGAAGAATCATCTGCCGATGTTCCAGGAAGTTGCCTTAGAAGGTAGCAGAGCAACTTTTGGACTTCGGCCATATCTCGTCTGTCCAACCTGCGGATCTTTACGCCTCAAGCTTCAATTTACCAGCCTTGGGAGGCTAGCCTGCCGCTCCTGCCTCGGCCTTACGTACCAGTGCTGTAGAGACAATCATTCGAACCCCCTTTTTAGACTCCTAAGACGCTATACCAAGCTGCGGCTAAGGCAAACCGAGGTCAAACGGATAGATTATTCTGGCAAATACACGCGCAAAGCTAAAAGCATCATGCGAATGTCTCAAAAATGGCTAGTCAGATGCTGATAGACGAGCCCCTAAAGCTAAGGTAAGATTTATTTGTCACAAGATTTAGGCAAATTAAAGTGTTTTGTGGAGGATGCAGTATCCTCTTGGAGTTCTGTGGGTTAAAATTTAAATTTATGTATAAAGTATTACGCAGGTTGGACGCGTCAATATTGTTCAAGATTTATTGCTGGATAAAAACAGGTAGGGAAATTGAAGGCCAGTTTTTACCGTTTACTAAGTTTCATTACAGTCGCTGGTCGGAAGATGGACCGATTGTCGAGGCTCTTGACCGGCTGGTCGGTTTAGCGTCAGATACCGGATTCGTGTTCAAGAAAGAAGATGGAGGCATACGAGTCACCTCGGCAGATTCTTCCCGTATAGTTAATTATTTCAAACAACACCTAGATAGAATGCTCAGACAAAAGTCTCTATCTCGCGCGGACGACGAGGATCTAAACGAGTGTACTAGTCTAATCAAGTTTGAACGGCAGACGGTGTTATTCCAGAAGTATCTGTCCGACCAATATGAGGAGTACGGGGAAAACATCAGCATCATTCGCATGATGTTCAAGCAGGACATTGGCAGGCCTTACCAGCAGTTTTGCTTCGAGGAATTGATAATGGGCATGGTCATCAAAGGGTTCCTGGAAATTACATCCTTGACCGATAAGCAGCTTAGAGATGAAGACACTGGCAACATATTTGTCAGTCCCATTGTCAATGTTAGATTTAACCCAATTGATGATATGGGTATATTTAAATTTAACCTGATAAATCAAGTTGTTTCATATGGAGCGTCTTCCTGGAGTTTAGAATCTCCGACAAATCAGGAAAGAGCACAGGCTATATTCCTTAGGACTCTAATTCAAGCCAAGGGAGAATATGTAAAAACCAAGGAGATCAGGGCTGCCATAGAATCGGAACATGTGGGTAGATATGGGTCACAGGTATCTGGCCTATATGCCAGGTTACCAAAGGATGTACGTCGAAATATAAGATCCGGCAGTGGCAAGAAGTCCCCGGGATATAAAATCTTGGCCATTTCGGAATCTGAGGAGCCTGAATAAATTACACTCCATCCTAATTTGTAATCGCAAATATTAGCCCATCTAAGGGCTAGTTTTCTATATAGGTAAATATTTCGAAAAATGTAATCGTATTTTTGGCTTAGTTTAGCCATAAAACCCTTGAAAATTTGGTGTTTTTATGATATAATCTGTGTCTAAAATAAAATTTCTAACCAAGTAATTTCTATGACCTCAGAACCTAACCCCATGCTTCATGCAGCAAGCGAGTATACCGCCCTTGGTTGGTCTATTATTCCCGTTGGCCAAAATGAACAAGGAGGATGGAAAAAACCCCTCATCAACTGGAAGGATTTTCAAACCGTACTACCAACGGAGAACGATCTAGCCTCATGGTGGAAAAAATGGCCGGAAGCGCGTGTCGGTATTGTTACGGGGGTAGTTTCAGGTATTGTTGTTGTAGACGTAGATCCAAAAAATAATGGTTCAACTCGCAGCTTAGGTCTTCCTGCAACGCTTGTTTCAAATACTGGTGGGGGAGGCTGGCATTACTTCTATAAGCATCCAGGTAAAGACTTTCTTATAGAAAATGCGACAGGGTGGCCTTGCCTTGGCGTTGACATCAGGGGCGATGGTGGGTTTGTGGTTGCTCCACCATCGGTTCATGCTTCAGGAAAAGCGTATGGATGGGCCGTGGGATTCGACCCGAGTTTAATTGCTCTTTGCCCTGGTTGGCTTGTCGCGCGCGCAAAAAGCCGGATCAAAAGACCCGTATTGCAGTTACTTGATGGCGTACATGAAGGTCAACGCAACGATGCAGCCTCAAGAGTCATTGGCCTCATACTTGCGCAGCTGAGGTCAGAAGATTTTCAAGAGAGGGGTTGGGTCGAGTCTCTTGAATGGAACCGACGAAATACGCCCCCCTTGGAGGAGAAGGAGCTCCACTCTATCTTTGACAGTATTAAGGGATGCGAACTACTCAAACGTCAAAATCACGAACCAGCTACTACTAGGCCAAATGGCGGCAAACAGGATACGGACAAATCCTTCTTCCAGCCATTTGTACAGACTCATGAAATTACTTTTTTCCGCGATGCGAAGAAAGACGGATATTTGCGGATCAAAAAAGATAACGCCTTCAGACTTATATCTTCGGAATCTTCAGAGATAAGCGATCTCTACCGCACTTTTTTCTTTGAAATGACCAGAAAACCTCCTACGGACAATCAAGTGCGTCAAGTAATGTCACAACTCTCGGCTAACGCGAGGCAAAAAGGCGAACGGATTAATCCATCCCTCCGCGTTGCCAAAGAAAACAAGGCATATTTTTACGATCTAGCGAACGAAGCATGCGAATGCATTAAGACAGACGCGACAGGATGGCGGGTTGTGACTAATCAAAATATCCCCCTCATCACAAACAGACTGACGGCAGAGCAGCGCAAACCGGAAAACGGAGGCGATATCAATGACCTTTTTCGGTTCATTAACGTCAAAAATGATGATGACCGTCTCCTACTCCTTGCCACCCTAACGGCTTGCTTTATTTCCGACATTCCTCACCCTGTGCTGATTTTTCATGGTCCAAAAGGGTCAGCAAAAAGCACGGCTATGCATCTCATCAAGACTCTAATTGACCCATCTGAAGTGACATCGGTTCAGCTTACAAAAAATTTGAAGGATATAGCGTTAAATTTCTTCAGTAGCTGGCTCATTCCTTTTGACAACGTAACCTTCATCGAATCTGAGGTCTCGGACGTCCTTTCTAAAGTTGTTACTGGTGACAGTTTTTCAACCCGCAAACTATATTCCGATGGAGAACTTCATGTGATGAGCTTCAGGCGTTGCCTAATCATCAACGGAATCAATAACCCCGCGAAAAAGCCCGACCTCCTAGATCGTGCAGTATTAATTGAAATTGAAAGGATTGATGACGGTGCAAGGAGGCCGGAGGCCGATCTCCAAAGTGAACTGACCGGCTTGTTGCCAAAACTCCTGGGTTCCCTTTTTGACCTCACGTCCCGCGCCCTAGCCGCACTTCCAAGTGTACCCAGAGGCAATCTCGCGCGTTTGGCTGATTTTGACCTTTGGGGGCGTGCGGTTTCCATGGCTCACACGGGGAATGCAGAGCCTTTCATGCAGGCATATGCTAAAAATATCAACCGTCAATCAGATGAGGCCATAGAACAAAGCAGTTTTGCCCAGTGCCTAATTGGATATTTACAGGCAAACATTCCGGATCGTGTCGAAATAACTCCTACGGACCTTCTAAAGGCAATCAAAGCCATCGCAGACGAGGACACGTCCTCAGCTAAGGATTTTCCAAAAGGAGCGGCTCAGCTCTCGCGCAGACTGAATGAGCTTTCCCCTGACCTTCTGACCTTTGGGTTTCGTGTCACACGGCGCATGACAGGAAGACAGCGACTACTCGTGATTGAGCGTATGACAAAAGACCAGCGGGATGTCCCACCAGTCATTCAAGGCAACCTGTTGGTTGTACCCACAACAGTCATAAGTGCTGGCCTGGATATCCGCCCAAAGAGTGGGTCAGGGAGTTTTGACAGTACTGACGCGACTGACGGCAATTCCACCGTACCTTTTTAGATCTATGCTCTCCCTGGACCAATGCCGCAAACATTTGCCGCCAGGACTCGCCAACATTACGGACGAGGAACTATTGAAAATAAGAAATGAGTTATACACATTCGGACGATTAGGACTCGAATCCTTCTTTAAGCAAAGCGGTTCGACGAGCTCCCCTTTGGTTATCTATAAAGAGCCTCACGAATGAGCTAACCTGTAAGTATATGCCTACCCAAAATATCACAAGACCTGATACTTGCATCATCTATGCCCGGGTTTCTTCCAAGGAGCAAATTGAGGGCACAAGTCTCGAGACTCAAGAGATGCATTGCCGTGAATACGCGAAGCGCATGGGTTGGACTGTGGTTAATGTGTTCCTAGAACAGGGCGAATCTGCCAAAACAACTGATCGCACAGAATTTAAGAAGGCTATTATTTTCTGTACAGACAAGAAACGACCAGTCGGTTACTTTTTGGTACACAAGTTAGATCGATTCGCACGAAATGCAGAGGATCATATCGCAGTTCGCGGGACGTTGCGACGCTCAGGTACAGAATTAAAATCCGTTTCGGAACAATTAGACGACTCTCCCATGGGCCAGGCTATGGAAAACATAACTGCTGTTTTCGCAGAACTTGATAACCGTATCCGCGCAGATCGATCAAAAGGTGGCATGGTGGCCCGCGTAAAGGAGGGTATTTGGTGCTGGGCTCCTCCGTTGGGCTATCACAAACCTGTGAAGGGCAAGGGTACCAACATAGCACCCGACCCGATTAAGGGGCCATTGGTCAAATTAGGTTTTGAAGAGTACAGCAGAGGCATTTACACCTATGAAGCATTGGCTAATCTTTTGGCCGGAAAAGGGTTGGTAACAAAAAAAAGCAACCCTCCGACTATGCAACTCATGGAAAAGTTGATACACAACCCGCTTTATTGCGGCAGGATAGAAGTATTCGATGAATGTATAAAAGGTAATTTCGCACCTCTGATCTCAGAAGAACTATTTGATGCCTGTCAAAAAATCGTGGATGGCCGCGGGTACAATGTAACCCCACGTTCAGCCAATAATCCAAAATTTCCATTGCGAGGATTTTTTAGATGTAGCGAGTGCAATGCTCCATTCACCGGCAGCGAGTCTACAGGGCGCAGGGGCGTAAAATACCCCTATTATCACCACCATGGGACAATGAAGTGTGGTTTATGTCGGTCCATTCCTAAACCCGTATTCGAACAGGTCTTTATGGAGTACCTTGATTCACTCACTCCTAAGCAGGAATGTCTAGATCTTTTCAAGGCCGTTGTAATGGATATCTGGAAGTCTAATTTCAAACAGTATGACGAAGACAATGCAAAAGTCACTAAAGAAATTCAAAAACTTGAACAGGAGCGACAGGCTATTTTTGCGTTACACCGGTCCGGTAAATATTCAGACGATGAATTTAAGGAACAAAAAATAGTCATAGGAGAATTAATAAAACAGAAAAGAGGCCAATTACAAACTTATTGGTCGGATGAGCTAAATATGGACAAGGCATTGAATTGTTGTTTTAACTTTGTAACCACGGCATCTCAGAGCTGGCTTGAAGCTGACTATAAGACAAAGATTCAACTACAGGGTTTGGCATGCCCTCAAGGAATCGAATTCGATGGACAGAATTGTCGAACCGCCAAAACAGCGCTTATCTATGAACTAAAAAAGAACCCATCGCTGGATTCTTCTTCTTTGGTAGCCTCTAGGGGAATTGAACCCCTGTTAACGGCTTGAAAAGCCGCTGTCCTAACCATTAGACGAAGAGGCCCCGTAAAATCTGCGTCGCAGATCACGGGGCACTGCCCGGTAATCTGGTTTCCAAAAGTGCAGCCATATTAGCCTGGATAAGGTCGAATGTCAATAATAATCGGCAATGACGCCAACCTTGACAAAAGGCCTGTTTTTTGCTATTTTTCGTTCAAGTGATCCCGGCAACAGGGTTTGTTGCATGATGAATTTGGAGGTTCTTCACCATGTACTTTCCGGATAACAGACGCACTGTCAAGAATCAAGTCAGGCTTTCCTTCAACTGCTCGAGGGCCAATGTCTCATTCGCCATTGTTGTCGAGTTCGTCGCCCAAGGCGTGAAGCTCGACCTGCCGACGGACAATGCCCAAGCTTCTGACGCTCATGTCCGCACCCCTCTCCCCGCTGGAGTTCAATTCCACGACGAGATGGGCAACCCCATGACCCCAGGCGATGGTCACATTGTTCCCAAAGGCCATAATGCCTGCTCGGTCAATGTGCTAGGAGTGAATTACGAGCTATTCACCGTAGAGTCGGTCGACGATGGCCAAGCCGCTGAGAGCCATGCGCCTGGAGGCACCCTCTATTTCCACGCCGCAGCCGCGATTCCTCCGGAGCTCGGCGGCAAAGGCATCCTGGAGGATGACCCGTATCACAGCCTGGAGTGATCAAGCCGCTATATCGTCAAACCCGCTAAGCACAAGGCTCGTGCTGTCAGCGGGTTTTGTGTTTTAGTAAGTCACAAATATACTCCCCTTGGTCTTGTCTCTAAAAGAAAAAGTAATCGTCAGCGTTCGGCCGATTTTCATCATCACCAATTCTTCGCCTTCGGATAGATAGGTCTTATATCCCTGCGCTTCAAGATATGTTTGGACTGCTGTTTTATCGCTCTCGGTCATCAGCCGTCCCACGGTATATTCCAAACCGCCGGAAACATCCTTATTTAATTTTACTTCATTCGCGAAGATTTCATTCAAAACAGGCAAGAGCTCTTCGTGGATTAGAGAGGCGGATTTATACATCGCTTTGATGGCAACAGTATCTGCCGCATTTGCGTAATTTATTTCCGCCCAAGTTTTTGTTTTTGGCGGGATTTGGGACGGGAAAATTTTCGGCAAGCTAGAAACGGCCGGTATTGCTTGGGCAACATACGCGGCATAGATATCAGTGACTTTCGTTTTTATAACCGGAGTTTTTGGCTGGACTTTTTTATCGATTTTTAAAGACAAGCTTTTTACCACGGGCTTAAAATCTTTCAAAGCGAGAAAAGGGCCGACATCCTTGATGGATAGGTCAGTGTAATCGGAAATCATGCCTTGGTTGTTGGCGGCATTGCCGTTGACGTCTAATTTAGCGAGCAAGGCGTCCGTAAAATAACCCTTTCCCATGCCATTGGTGTAATTCAAGATAGACGTGTTGTAGCTGCCGGCAAGGATCAAACCGTTGTCTGAGGTCAATGCCATGCCGTAACCATAGACATAATCCTCCAGGCTGATTTTTTTTGACCACTGAGGATTAAAATCCGCATCTGTCTTTACCAGCAACAGGCCGTTGTTGAGGCGATTATCAAAACTCTTGGTGGTTTTTATATAATTTTCCCAGGCCAAAAGAAGTTCCGGGTCATTGGTTATCGTGCCTTTTTCACAATCATTTTCCCGATGCTTGCTTGCGCATAAATCGTTGAAAGGTTTGAGAGCTTCTTCGACAACCTCTGCCTTATTTTCGTGGTCGCTTCTGGTAGGCGGAAGATAATCCAGTTTAAAAACAAAACCATTGTCTTTTGTCTTGATTATTTTCGCCTCGCTGATATTATCGCCGTATTGCATGCCTATTTTTATGGCTTTGGCCCACTGCAGTTCGCCGGATTTATTGATTTTGACGGCTGCCAGCGAATATTTTCCGGCTGGAGTAGACCAGATGGAGCCGGCGGATAAAAGCGGGGAAAGGAAGCCTAGGGCCATGTAGCCGTCAGGTGTTTGTTGGATAGCGTAAAATTTTCCGGCCGCACTTCGCTTGGTCCTGTAATGCATCTTGGTATGGCCGTCCTCCCCGGTTGTGTAGATGGATTCTTCCAAGGGAACAATCTCTAAACTTTTCGTCCACTCAATTCCAAAACTTGAATTGAATTTAACGACCACCGGCACAGTCGTGTCCTCAAATTTTTCAGTTGAGCTGCTTTCTCTGCCTGCGGTTTTGACGCTACCTAAAGCTATATAACCGCCTTCAGCCAAGGGTTGAATGTCAGCATTGCTCATTTCCATCTTTTTTGACCATTCATTCTTCCCGTCTTTATTGAATTTAGCCAGCACGAAATCAGTCGGTGCGGTTTTTTTGCCATAACCTGTCTGGGTAAAATATCCGGAGAATATAAATCCGCTGTCTTTTGTGGCGTAAACCTTATAAACGCGGTCAGTCGAATAATCACCGATCATTTTGGTCCAAAGATGGTTGCCTTGCTTGTCGAATTTAGTCAAAAAAACATCATCCCACTTTTCTTTTTGTTTTAAATAACTTCTATCAACAAAGCCTGCACCTTGGCTGGCCATTAAAAAGCTGCCATCTTCAAGCTCAACCACATCTCGGCCATATTCTTCGCCCTTTTTGGCGGCTCCGGCATAGCTTTTGTCAATGCTGACTGAATGGAATGATTGGAAAAGCTTGGTCCACTGCACATTGCCTTGGGCATCGACTTTAGTGATAAAAGCATCATCATCAGAGGGTGTTCCTTGTTTGTCATAAAGACCTTGGCCGGTAAAAATATAGCCGCCATCCTTTGTTTGCGAAATGCCTCTGGCCGGCGACCAATCCTGAATCCGATAATGCTTAACAAAAGTAATGGTTTTGTCGCCATCTGGAGAAGCCTGGACTCGAATGGCAACCCAGACAATCAAGGCGCAGACAATAACTGCTGAAACTGCAAAAATATATTTATATTTTTTGAAGGAGGATCGTCGAAAGTTCATATGATTATTCGGTAATCATAGCATTTTATGAGAAGTGGCACAAAAGACCATTTCCGGACTATTTGAGTTTCTTTGGTGATTTTTTAGCCAGCAAAAAATTTCCTGATGAAATAACTGGTTTGCCGGTTCGTGATTCAATCTCTTTGCGCGCATTTCCGGCTACAGACCCGCCCTGCCAGGCGGCTTTGCGGTTTTCGACAAGACCCTTGGCGTCACGCTTGCGTGCGATTTCAGTCGTCGAGACTTCGCCAAGCATGTTCAAGACCAACTCCAGATTGGTCATATGGTCACGCAGATTTTGCGATTTGAGGCCTTTCACTTTTTTGTACTGCCTTGTTTTCATGCCAGCCCAGGCCTCAGTGATATCGTCCGTCAAGATTGCGTATTCTGGCTTCTCAATACCGCGATTCTTCCATTCAGTTGTCAGCTCATGCCGAATTTCGATGCTCTTCATGCGCTGGGCAACCCACTCTTCCGAATATCCTTTCTTGCGGTAATAATCTCCAGCGCGATGAATAGCGATTTCCGGATCCTCAATTTCTTTCAAACGTTCATATCCGACTTTAGCCAACCATTGTTTGAACGGCTCGGCCTTGGGGGACGGGATGGATTGGATAAGGCGTAAAACGGTTTCAGTATCTGCACAGTCTGTAGCGTATTTTTTACCGTCCTTAGCCAAGAATTTCAGTTGTCCGATTTTTTCGGACAACTGAAATCCTTCGTCTTTAAGCTTCTTTTTCAGATCATTCCAATATTTTCGAGGCCGAGGGGTCCCTGTAAGGATTTCTATAATATCCACAATACTAAAAAACCATTGCTCAACTATTTCGTCCCAGACGCGTCTAACCTCTTTTTGTTCGAACAGGACAATGGACGTTGTTTTATCGCTCATATTTTTTGGTGATTATTAGCTTGGTCGAACGCGTTCTTCAGTTCATTCTTGGTCAACTCCCGGCCTTGTTTAGCGGCTTCTTGCATCGCCTGGCAGATTGAACAGTCGTCAAAAGGCACAAAAGATTTCAGATCTTCTGCGCCCTCTTCCGTTGATTCGTCCTCGTTCCAGTCCGGATATTGTTCAGGCGCTACGCCGTGCTGATTTATCAGCCGTGGGAAAAGGGAGGTTTTACCGCTGTATCCCCGTTGGCCTTTATAGAGAATCTCGAACTCGTGACCGTCGCCGAAATCGAAACTGAAATGAAATTTTGGAAATTTTTCGTAATCAATTTGGTAAATTTTGACACTTTGGGTTTTATAAGTCGGATGTGGGTCGTCTTCTACGCCTTCGCTGAATATGCTTGTCCATCCAAAAGGATAGCTGCGCGTTTTTCCAAGAGATTTAGGAAAAGTGAAAGCATGCAAATGGTCGTTCGCCCAGCCCATGGCATCAATAATGGATTCCGCCATCTCTTCAAGCGTCTGCTCGCTAGCAATCTCAATATCCCGCCAAACGGGTTTCTTATTCAAGTATTTGGCTCTAAACAAGTAAATATCCTTCGCGGGTGCGGAGTCTAAGAGTACTTTGTCCATATAATTTTTATATTCTTCGTATTCGTGGAGGACGTTTTTGAGATAATCCACATGGCGTTTTTCCTTTATGGCTTTATTGATAGATTTGTGAAAATCTCCTTCATATAGCACTGGTTTCATATGGCTTAATATTATCTTGGCAATGTCAATAAAACAATAGCCGCTTCCTTGGTCAATATATTGACACCGCTCCTCCCAGCCACCACAATACATCCCAATGAAGCTGGAGAGGACGCCGGAGTTTGAAGAAGCTTTGCAAAAAATGGAAAACGGCAAGGCTTTTGTTTTTATTACTGGCCGCGCTGGTACTGGCAAAAGTACTCTTTTGCGTCACTTTGTGGAGCAGGGGAGGATAAAAGCCCCGGTGTTGGCACCGACCGGCGTTGCCGCGCTCAATGTCCAGGGTGAAACAATCCATCGCTTTTTCAAAATCCCGCCAGGCTGTGATTTGGAGACTGCGTGCATGGAAGCAGAGACCAGAAGAAAGCCAGAGATCTATCGCCAGATCCAAGCCATGATTATTGATGAGATTTCCATGCTTAGGGCTGACTTGTTGGATGCTATGGACGTGTTCTTGCAAGTCATCCGCCATGATAAGCGCCCGTTTGGCGGCGTGCGCGTCATCGGCATCGGCGACTTGTATCAACTCCCGCCTGTGGTGACCACATATGACCAAGATGAATTTGCGCAAAAATATAAAACGCCGTATTTTTTCTCATCCACTGCTTACAAGCGTTTGCATACTGCCGGGCAAATTGATTTTACTGAGCTGACCAAGATTTACCGCCAAAAAGACCAGGCGTTCATCAGCCTTTTGAATGCGATCCGCGAACGCGAAATAAGCGAGGAACAACTGCTGCAACTGAACGCGCGCATAATCGAAACACCGCCGCCAGAGGGGTCGATCGTGCTGACGCCGACTAATGAGGCGGCTGATACGCTGAATCAATCCAAGATGGGAAAGCTCGGCACGCTCATGCAGATTTTTGACGGAGAAGTCGAAGGCAAATTCCAGGAAAAGGACATGCCCACTGATTTGTGTTTGGGTCTGAAGGTCGGAGCGCGCATCATGTGCGTGGCCAATGACTTGAACCACAAATTCGTGAATGGCAGTTTGGGCTGGGTCATTGCGTTCAATGAAATAGATGGGGAGCGCACTGTCCTAGTCCAGCTTGATGATGCAAAAGAGCCGACTGTTATCGCACCGTATACTTGGAAAATCCAGCGCACCAAATTCAATCGCAGAACAGGCAACTTGGAACAGAAGCCAGTGGGCAGTTTCAAACAAATCCCTTTGCGCTTGGCCTGGGCAGTCACCATCCATAAAAGCCAGGGCAAAAGTTTTGACCAAGTCACTCTTGATTTAGGCCGGGGAGCATTCGCAGCCGGGCAAATCTACGTGGCTTTGAGCCGTTGCAGGACGCTTGAAGGCCTGAGCCTGATCAAGCCCATCACCAAATGGCAACTCAAAGCCAATGACCACTTGAATTATTTTTTTAATGAGGTCTTGAACCAACCGCCCGAAGTTGAGTATTTGGATGAAGAGGGGCAGATGGTGATTTATTGACGCTGCGCTAGCGCGAATTATCACCGCCTGGGGCGGGATCCCGCAAAAGCATATCATTACTGCGGAGGCGGGACGAATACGAACGAATGTACGAATTGGTTTTAGAAAACAAAAAGCGCACCCGAACGGCTGGAGCGAGTGGGCTCTTTGCCGCGCGGATGCGTGAGTTTAGTTGCCCTGTTGGTACTCTTCGAACCAGTTGGGGCGAGGTGGATGGAGCACGTCAACCATATCTGGCGACAGCTTCCTCACAGCGTCCGTATAAAGGCGGTCGTGTTCGGGCATCATGGCCACGATAGTGCTCTTCACGCGACTAATGTCGCCGAGAGCAAGGATGAGCGCTCTGCCACCGAACCAGTGCCAGTCGACGGGCTGGCCCGAGCGCTTAGCCACTCGCTTGACCCACTTCTCGATAGCGTTCGAACCGATGGTCGAGGTGACCATCACACACTCGCCGTTCTCGTAGATGTTGGTGTCGGCGGGCGGCGGCGTGGGGCCGTCGGTACTCATTCCGTAGCTACAGTCCTGTACTGCGCCTGAGCGCTTCCAGATATCCCTGAAACGTGGGTCATTGACCTTGCTGCGATTGGGCATTGCTCTCTCCTTTTAGGTAGGAATCAGAACGATATATAAATATCATAAAATGAGGGTTTTGTCAATAGTCCTGAGGTGGTATTAGACTATTGATTTATTAGCCAAAATCAGATAGTATGCAATCCATGAATAAGGCCAAAACAATCCGGATTCTAGGCATCGAAACCAGCTGCGACGAAACCAGCGTGGCTCTATTAGAATTCAAAATTCAAAATTCAAAATTCAAAATTCTGAAACATTTAATTGCCACCCAGATTCCGGTCCATGCCCGCTATGGGGGCGTTGTGCCAGAAGTTGCGGCGCGCATGCACGTGGCTGAGACTGTGTCTTTACTTGATAAAACCCTCGGCTGGTCTGGAGCGAAAAGCGAAAAGCGAAAAGCGAAAAGCGCGTTTGACGCTATCGCCGTCACCCAAGGCCCTGGTTTGGCCACTGCTTTGCGTGTAGGCCTGGACGCGGCTAAGACCTTGTCTTGGGTATATGGAAAGCCTTTGCATGGCATCAATCACCTTGAGGGCCACATGGCCTCTGCCTGGCTCGTGCCAGCCAATCGCAAGAACTGGAAGTTCCCGATCTTGTTTTTGTTGGTCTCAGGCGGGCATAGCGAGCTTGTGCTCATGACTGATTTTGGAAAATACAAAGTTTTGGGCCGCACGCGCGATGATGCGGCTGGTGAAGCGTTTGATAAGACGGCGAAAATGCTTGGTCTGGAATATCCAGGCGGACCTAAGTTGTCCAAACTTGCGGAAAAGGGAAACCCCAAAGCCTTTGATTTGCCGCGTCCCATGCTCCATGATCCGTCGCTTGATTTTAGTTTTTCAGGCTTGAAGACTGCGGTCAGGCAGCTCGTAGAGAGCTCAACGTACAACGTACAACGTACAACGTCGACGCCACGCGGTACGAAGTACGAAGTACGTGGTACGATCGAGGATGTTTGCGCCTCCATCCAAGCCGCGATTGTTGAGACTCTAGTGTCCAAAACAATCAGAGCAGCGCTAAAGGTCAAACCAAAGGCCGTGGCAGTAGTCGGCGGTGTTTCTGCTAACCCAAAATTAAAAGCAGACCTTAAAGTCGCGCTCAAAAAGAACTGCCCTGGCATAAAATTGCTGGCTCCAGCCAAAGGTTTGTATACTGATAATGGCGCCATGATTGCCGCGGCTGGTTATTGGCAGATACTCAGCAAGCGCAAGCCAACATCCATCAAAAATATTGATGCGCAACCGGATTTAGATCTATGAAATCAGACTCCCGCCACGTAGAAATAAAAATTGGACAAAAGTCCAAGAAGTTTTTAGTCCACGAAGTCGCGGATTGGGAGGTCGTGGCGAAATATTTAGTCAAACTGATCAAGCCTGGCTCAGTGATTGCGCTCTCAGGCCCACTCGGAGCTGGAAAGACAACTTTAACCCAATTTATTGCCCGCGAGCTTGGCGTAAAGAAGAATGCAATCAGCCCCACGTTTGCACTGATGCGAATATACCACGTAGCTCGTAGCTCGAAGCTCGTAGCTCGGAAAATTTCGGACGAGATGCGAGATGCAGTGAAGCGGAGCTGCGAGATTCGAAGGGTGGTGCACGTCGACGCCTATAGGATAGAAAGCGAACGCGATGCCATGGTTCTGGATTTGTATGAAGAGCTGTTGGAACCTGGAACGCTGATGATTATTGAATGGCCGGAGAATATCAAAAAAATTGTTTCAAGGTTGAAACCGATAAAAGTTGCAATCAAATATTAAGCCTCTGGTTTTGTTTCCGCGTCTTCCTGCTCAACCGTGATGCCAGCCACGCGGATTACTTCGTCAACGCTGGTGACGCCGTCCAAGGCTTTTAATAATCCGTCTTGAGTCATGGTTACCATGCCGAATTTTTTGGCCACAGCCAGCATGTCGTATTCTGAAGCAGAGCCGGAAAGGATTTGATGTTCAATATCCTTGTTCATGGTGAAGATTTCGTAAATGCCGATCTGGCCTTTGTAGCCCAAGCCATTGCACTTCTCGCATTTTTTGGATTCATCCGGGCCATAAAACTCCATCTTTTCTGGAATCTTGATATTGGCGGTCGGCGGGAGGTCGGATAAATTCTTTTTGACCTCTTCCATTATTTTTGGATCAAGTTCAACTTTCTTTTTGCATTCAGTGCACAAGCGGCGCACCAACCGTTGGCCGATTACGCAGTTTAAAGCCGGGGCCAGGAAAAATGGTTTGACGCCCATGGATAAAAAGCGGGGAATAGCGCCTGCGGCATTGTTCGTATGGATGGTGGAGACCACAAGGTGGCCGGTCAAAGCCGCTTGGATGGCAATTTCAGCTGTTTCAAAGTCGCGGATTTCGCCGACCATCACAATATCCGGATCTTGGCGCAAGATGGAGCGCAAACCTTTGGCAAAGGTGTAATCTTTGGAATGGTCTATCTGGCTTTGGTTAATGCCGGCCAATTTGTATTCAACTGGATCTTCCAAAGTAATGATTTTTACGTCAGAATTATTCAGTTTTTTCAAAATTGCATACAAAGTCGTGGTTTTGCCTGACCCGGTCGGGCCAGTGGTGATGATCATGCCGTTCGGACGTTCTATTTCTTTCTTCAAACGTTCCCACGCCAGGCCGCTGATGCCAAGCTGTTCGAAATCCAGCGAAATGGATTTGGGGCGCAGGATACGCATGACCACGCTTTCGCCATAAGCAGTTGGCAAAGTGGAAACGCGGACTTCAACCTTTTCGTTGGTCAGGAAAATGGTGATGCGCCCGTCTTGCGGCACTGTGTCAATGTTAATTTTCATGCCTGAGAGCAACTTGATGCGCGAAATGATGAGCTTCCACTGGGAAGATGGGATCATGGCCGCGTCATGCAAGATGCCGTCAACGCGCAAGCGCACTTTGATGCCTTCTTCTTCGGCCTCAATGTGCACATCTGAAGCATCGCCTTTCATGGCTGCGCCGATAATCATTGTCACCACGTCGCTGACCGTGGCCTTTTGCAGTCTTTCCTGCAAATCCTTGAAATTGGCGATTTCTTTTTCGAATTTTTTCAGATCAGACTCCTCGATTTTGACGCCATAAACAACTTCAACCTTTTCGGGCAGAGCCTCGTAAAGCGCCAAGCCAAAATCAACGCTTTGGTCCGAACAATAATAGATATGCACGTCTGCTACTTCGGCTTTGGCCAAACGCTCGGCAATAGCATTGACTTTGTTGCCTGGTTTTGAGGTCGCAAGGTGAATTTCTTCGGAAAGTTTCATGAAAACAATCACGCGTTCTTGCTTGGCCTCATCAAGGGTCAGAGTTGAGATAGCTTCGGGCGAAACGGGAAAGCCTTTTAGGTTGATATAGGGCAATTTGACCTTGATTGCTTCTTTTTGAGCCAGTATTTCCAATTCCGAAGTCTGTATTTGATTCCGCTTCTCCTCCAGTAACTCTATCTTGGACATTTCAGACGAGCTCTTCTTCCTTTTTTCTGTTGGTGCGCCGATTTTGGCCGGAGCGCCCTTAACTAGCCCAGGGGTCTGAATTGTTTGCGAAGAAGTTGAAGCCGCGGACTTCTTGAATAAGTCTTCGATGGAAGGAGTCTTGGGCCTGGGAGCTGTGGCCATAACTTAAGGTTGAGGGACTGAAGTTCGATTGGTTAGGGCTCGGACAAGCCTATGAAGTTTCGGCACAACGCCGCCTTCACCGAATTTCTTGAACATCTGAGCCCAGATTGAATATTGGAATGTGACCACAAAACCGAGCAAAACCAGGGAATACAAGACAAATATGACCAAATAGCAGCCAATGGTCAAATTGAACAAAAGCAGATTGTTGTTCACGATGGAAAGCATGTACAAGGCCATAAAAGGTATGGTCAGGATAATGCCGATGATGGCCGCGACTGCTCCGATGGCGAAAACAACAAGGCCTTGCAAGATAGCGGTCTCAAGCGTCACGAGCCAATGTTCTATTATCACTTCCCATGCGCGCTTGAAAGCCTGGACCAAAGTGGCGCCCTGCAAAATCATGGCATTCAAGGCATAGATCTGCATAATGCTGATGCCGACCGCCACCACAAAGAAAATTATGAAGGTTATGACATATAGCACCATCATGAGGGTTGAGTTTTTTCCGAGTACAAAAGATAAGGGGAGCGAGATGGCAAAGCGCGCCAGCCAGACTGCAATAATCACGATGATATCAAGGATGGCGATCGGAATGATTGCTTTGGCCCCGATGCTCAGGATCTGTTTGAAGCTGGTTTTCTTTAAAAGTTTCATGCCGCCGACATTGTAGACCAAAGCTCCTTGGGCAATGCATGAGGCTGCGGCAAAAGCCAGGACCAAGATAAGGAAAAATAAGATTACGACTATGCCCTGGGAAATATGGAGCCAGTTCAAACCGTTTTGCGCGATTTGGGATGCGTTCCAAAGTCGGGCCGTGCTGTCGCCTACAAACATATTAGAACCTTGCGTTTGGACAGAGCTCCAGAATTTCCAGACAACATCCAATGAACCGCCGGTATTTAGAATGGCCGCGAAGACGCCGAACAGCCAGAATAAAGGATTTTTCCAGGCTGTTTTTAAAGCGTGTGGGATAATTTCCCGGTACACTGGCTTGTCGTGCGGTAAGAGCGATTTGGTTTTCAACATATGGCGCTATTATAGCACGACATACGTACGGTAAACACCAAGATACAAAAACCAAGATACAAACAAACACCAATTTCAAAAACTTAAAAACGCCACATTACCGCAAAACCCTAGTGTCATTGCGAGCGAAAGCGTGGCAATCTCTCACTAATCAACCGAAGTACGGCAGTGTTTCGGTATGAGATTGCTTCACTGCTCGTTCGTAATGACGAATAGTGTTGGAAGTTAGGCTTCTTCAGTGTGCCCAGGGTTCACTTCTTCAACTCGCGATTTCTCGCTAGCAGGCCTGGCCTCAACTGTTAGGTTGTCAGGGTTGGCTGATTTGAGCTCAATCGCATCCATGAATGCTTCGCGTTCCATGGTTTCCGTTTCTAGTAATTTGCTCGCTACCCTGTCCATGGCTTCGCGCTGCTCGCTGATTGTTTTGCTCGCCCTTTCAAGCGCCTCTGTTATCAGCTTGTCGATTTCTTGATCAATCTTCTCAGCGATTTTTTCCGAGTAATCCCTGTTTTCATGTATATCGCGTCCCAAGAAAATCATTTCTGTTTGTTCGCCGTAGACCCTGGGGCCGAGCGCAGTACTCATTCCCCATTGAGTGACCATGTTTTTAGCCAACTGGGTTGAGCTTTTCATGTCGCTGGAAGCGCCAGTAGTAATGTCCCCGAAGATAATCTGCTCGGCTGCGTAGCCGCCCAGCATTACGGCCAAATCTTCCACGTATTCTTCACGGCTGCGCATATGCCTATCTTCGGTCGGCGTCTTGATTGTATAACCGGCTGCACGGCCGCGGGAGATAATGCTGATTTTCTGCACCGGGTCAGCATGCGGCATTAGGTGCGCAACCAAAGCATGGCCGACTTCGTGGTATGCAGTTACTTTGCGTTCATGTTCATTCATGACCCGGCTCCTGCGTTCAGGGCCAAGCATGACTTTTTCGATTGATTCAAATAATTCATCCTGTCCAATTGTGGTCTTATCGCGGCGCACTGTCATGATGGCAGCCTCGTTCATCAAGTTCATCAAATCAGCGCCAGAGAAACCAGGAGTCCTTTCGGCCAAACGGCGCAAAGACACGTTTTTGGACAAAGGTTTGTTCTTGGCATGCAATTTCAAGATGGCTTCGCGGTCTTCCAAATCCGGCGGATCAAGCACAATGCGGCGGTCAAAGCGGCCTGGGCGCAAAAGCGCAGGGTCCAGCACATCAGGCCTGTTTGTTGCGGCAATGATGATCACGCCCGCGTTCGGTTCAAAGCCATCCATCTCAACCAAGATTTGGTTCAAGGTCTGTTCGCGTTCGTCATGCGAACCGCCCAAGCCAGAACCGCGCTGGCGGCCGACAGCATCTATTTCATCGATAAACACAATACACGGTGCGCTCTTTTTGGCGCGGGCAAACAAATCCCTGACGCGCGAGGCGCCTACGCCCACGAACATCTCAACGAATTCAGAACCGCTAATGTGGTAGAAAGGCACGTCAGCCTCGCCAGCGATTGCTTTGGCGAGCAAGGTCTTGCCTGTGCCAGGCGCGCCCATCAAAAGCACGCCTTTAGGAATCTTGGCGCCAAAGGCTGCAAATTTTTCAGGGGTTTTCAAAAAGTCTACGATCTCTACCAGCTCATGCTTAGCTTCTTTTACGCCGGCCACGTCCTTGAACGTCACTTTATCTTTTCCGTCGCGCGCCATTTCATGGCCTGCAGACTGGCCGAATGACATGGCTTTGTTGTTTTGGCCTTGAACCTGCCTGAAGAAAAACCACATCACAACCAAAAGCAGGCCAATGAGCAAAAGATTTGGCAGAAGAAGCCCAGCCCAGTATCCAAAACCGCCTGGGGCTTTAACTTCGGTCGGGATGGCACGCGCCACAGCCGGATCAATGCCATAATCCTTGAGCACAGTGGTCAAAGAGTCAGTGCTCTCTTTTGTGGTTTCGGTTGTTGTGCCGTCTTTATACTTAGCTGTCACAATATCGCCTGAAATCGTGAGCTGGGTGATGTTGCCCTTCTGGACTTCAGTGGCCAAGGTCGCGATGTCAGTCTTTTTGGCTGTATCGATATTCAGGGTCGCCAAGATACCGCCCATTACAAGCAAAGCGACGACAAAAATGATGATGTTTCTTACGGTTTGAGACATATGTTTATTAAAGCCAGCTTAGCGCAAAAAGCCGTACTTGTCGAGACCCCCTGGGCTTTAGTAGTACCTGCCGCCTTTTACCTTAAATTTTCGTTTATATGGAGTTATTACAATCATCCAGCGCCAGACTATATCAGTCTTTGCCTTGTTCTCAAAGTCAAACCAAAGGCTTGGGAAATATTCGCGGTCCATTTTAGTTATTGACTCATCACGTTCCGGATCTGAGGTGATTAGATGCTTGCTGTCCAGGCCAATAGCCACAGCATAATGTTCGCCTGCATAAGAGCCATAAGTGCTGTACCAACCCACTATGACAGGCAGCTTTTCTTTGTTGATGAAGTAGTCCAAATCCTCCAAGCTTGAATGCTCTTTTGTGAAAGCGTAAAAACCTTTGGCTTTCGCGGCCTTGATCATGCCCGGGTGGAAAGTTCCGTATTTATGGGTGCAGCCAGAAAGTTTGACCAATTCTTTTTCAGTATAATCAAAACCAAAATACGAAGCCGCAATCTTGATGGATGCTGGTCCGCAAAAATCCGGCGTCTGCCTGAAGTGTTTTACTTTGAGAATTTTCATATGCAGTTATTTACTGTAGCTTTTAATGTATTTTTTTAGGAATTCAGCTCGTTTTAGGCCGCGCGGATAGCCTGGTTCGCCTGGATAGACTCCGCCGCAATCGCGACGCGAGAGGCGCTCTGTGGCCGTGGCGAATTCATGGGCTGGGTCATAGGCCATGCCTTTAGCCATTAAGCCTCTTTCCGTGATTTCATGCAAGAGCACATGCGGCCAGTCGCGCGGATCCATTGCGACATCAATCCAGATTTCATTTATGGGCACATATTCATATACCAAGTCATGCCCGCCGCACACAAACTGCGGATCAAGAAATTTGCGGACAATAGCTCCGTCTACATACCGGATAGTCAGGCCTTTTTGGCGCGTTGTTTTTTTGATGAAAGCCGGAGGCCTGCCTAAAGCACGCACTCGTTCAACCGCGCGCTTGCGTGCCTCATGATAAGAGCCGCTTTTTGCGCCAAACCAATCCAGCTCAACTTTGAGCAGATATTTGGCTTCTTTTTTATAGCGATGGTCAATCCAAACCTCACCGCGTGGGATATAAAACTTGGGCGAATACTGGGTCGGATCATCCTCGTGAACATGGATCACGTTAAAATCTGTATCCAAAGTCTGCCTGATCTTAAACCCGTCTACAAAAGCTATTTTCATATTTAGCTATTCTAGCAAGACATGCCCATATACTCAATGATTCACTTTTTGGTCGTCCTAAACGGCCTTTGCATCCTTAGGGCATTTGTATTATCGTTCCTGCTGAAATACAAATAAAACCAACGAGGAGGGATGATCATGGTAATGGTGACGCTTTTGGACATGACTGAAGACGGCGAACCGTGTGATGGTTTTCCCAATCTGAACTACCTGCTTGGGACTTTTGGCAGACTCGATGAGCGTGTGCTCAAACCGCACGAACTTCCCACGGGTTACAGGGACATGGCCGGCAAGAGGCCTGAGATTCCTGGCGTCAAATGGGTGCCGCGGCCTTACTATCCGCGCCTTGAGCCAGAACAACCCTGGGTCCCAATGGCCATGCGTCCTGGGCCAGAACAGATCGCATACACCATCTGTTATGGCGGCCGACATTTCCAAATTGAGGAGCGCTTGGTCAACGGAGAAAGACAACCTAAGCTTCTAAAGACCGAGTCTTGCCTTAGCCATGGAACATATCATCTTGAGCCCTCGCGCGTCAGGGTTGCTATGGAAATGATGGATTTGCCGCCAGCCACGCGCGATTTGATTGCGCCTTCGGCATGGAAGCAATCATCGCTTTCGTTCAAGCGAATCTGGGCGAGACTTTTCCGAACTTCTACCGCATCGTGAATGCGGTCTTTTTTATAAGCTGAAAAGGTCTAAGCCTTGCGCGGTCTGAATCCTTTCATTATACTTTTCGCGGAGGTGAAGGATGGAGGCAGAGTCAGAGGTACCTGTAGAGGCACGAAGCACCCCACAAGCTCTTTCATTAGGCGAAGCTCTCATTGGCATGTTGCTCATGCTGGACCCAGGAATGGTCTTCAGCGAAGACTCGCTCCGCAAGTTCCTGCGCGAGCAAAACTACTGGCAGCCCTGTTTTGAGAATCTTTTCCGCACTCGGTTATCGGTGTGCAGCATCAAGGCCAACGATCATCGATTGTGCATCCTTCGAGGTCTGCTCTTGGTTGATGACGGCTCGAACTATAGAGTCAGGCACTCCATCAGGGAAACAGCTCTTGACCAGCTCGAAAAGCACGGCATCTTGCCAGCCCACGAGGAACAACTCAAAGCCGAAGCCGAACGCTTCACCACGTTCGTCAGACAGGGTCAGCAATAGCTGGCTCACGCGTACTAAAAACGCCCCAATTGCTCAGGGCGTCTTTTTTTACGTTTCACTCTTCACTCTTTTCACTCTTCACTCTTTCGTTTCTGCTTCTTTCGCCTTCTTGAGCGACAAGCCCAAGCGGTGGTTGAGCGGGTCAATGGATACGATGCGGAATTCGAATTCGTCTCCAATGCGCGCAATCTCATTCACGTCTTTGACCGGCTTTTCAGCCAATTCGCTGATGTGGGCCAAACCGTGGATGTCTGGATCAAGCTCCACGAACAGACCGAACGGATTGATTTTGAGCACGCGGCCCTTGACCCATTGGTTTTCCTTGTATTTTTGGCCGACTCTGATCCATGGGTCGTCAACCAATTTTTTCATGGACAAGAAAATCTTTGAGCCTTCGATGTTCAGGATCTCGGCACGCACGCGGTCTCCAACTTTCAGGATGTCGCGCGGGTGGTCTATTCTCTGCCAAGCGATTTCGCTGATGTGAACCAAGCCTTCCAAGTTGGCATCAAACTTCACGAAAGCGCCAAAGTCAGTCACGGCTGTTACTGTGCCCTCAACCACGTCGCCGACCTTGTACTTGGAGATTACGCTTTCTTGCTTGGTCTCCCACACGGCCTTTTCAGACACAATGAACTTGCCTTCTTCTTCGTTCACATCAATTACTTTGACTTCAAGGTCTTTATTCACCAAGTCCTTAAGCTTCTCAAGAATCCTTGCTTTTTCGCCGCCCTGCACGCGCGGATAATTCTCTGGCGAAAGCTGGGAGACTGGCAAGAAACCTGAGAGGCCTTCCAAGCGGACAATCAAACCGCCCTTGTTTGCTTCCACGATCTTGACCGGCACCATAACGCCGCTGGTGAACAATTCCTTGAGCCTTTCCCAAGTCTTCTTGCGGCCTGCGCCCTTGAGCGAGAGTTCAAGCTCGCCGAATTCATTATCTAAATCAACGACTGTAGCGTCTATCTCATCGCCAGCAGTGAGCATGGCCTGCGGATCCATTTCTGGGCCGCGGATTAAGCCAATGGCCAAGCCGCCTACGTCCACGCGCACTTCGTTGCGGCCCACGGAAATCACTTTGCCGTGTACCACCTCGCCGATCTGCGGGAACTGGGTGTATGTCTTGTCCTGCAACAACTTACCGATCTCTGACGAAACGTCATTATTTGTATCATTATTGGTCGTCATACTGTGTGTTCTTAGCCCACATGCCGAGCAGACCTTTTGCCGGGCAATTGAGCGCCTTTTCCTCGGAGCTTGAAGCTAGAAGTTAGAAGCTGGAAGCTAGAATATCGAGGGAAGAAGGCAATTTATTAGTAGCATGAGTATAGACGAATCAGGGTTTTTTGGCAAGAGGGTCAGGTTGACTGCTTTTTACCTTCTTATCTTTCCCTCCTTTTCATCTTTTTATCTTTGTGTTAACTTCTTCCCGCTCTCCGTTAAGTGGGAGAAAAAGAAAGAAGGAGTCGTACCATGGAAAATTCGCGTAATGGGAAAAAGGCCAAGAAACCCAGTAGTTTGGAGGAGTGGCTGGAGGCATTTGGCCACTTCAAAAATGAAGATGAGGCGAGCAAATACTATCTCACCCTCCTCGACTTCCCGGATTGGCGGCCGCAAGCCGTTGCATATCTGCTTGATGGCCTTGATTATGGCCGAGGCAATTTGCTGCCTGGCAACTGCGGCCCGGCCATCAGGCCACAGGTGTACTGCAGGACTACGATGGTTGAATTGCTTTTGGCTTACCTAGCAGATCAATCCCATCTGCTGGATGGCGTGGAAATAGAGCCACCTCACTGGACCGAAGATTGTGCCAAGGAAACAGAACTTTTTCCCAGGCTCTTGCGTTCACTGCGCTTGCTCCGTGTCGGCTATCCCTTGAATGCAGAGTACAAGCATAGGATCTGCGCGTTCCTTGAGCACTGTGTCAGGTATGAGGGCACGGATAAGGAGCGAGGGTTCGCTAGAATCCGAAACGAGTTCAGGGATGAGCTTTACAAGGCCCTGGCCGAATACGAGCTGTTTGAGTTCATTCCCAACTCAGCTCTGATCCAGCACGCGTTCACGGGTAATCGGTCACGAAAAGAACCGAAGACCTGGGGTGAGTGGCTCTCAGGCTTGCTGAGTGCCTCGTCCAATCAAGGGTACATCGCCTACTTGGGCACGGCCTTGGATTACTATACTTGGCGCCCGCAGGCTGTGCTCTTTCTCCTGGATATCGTGGATTACGAAGAAGATCGCCAGGGGTGGAAGCAGTGCAATATCCCGGCGCCGCTGAAGAAGAACGAGCGCTATGAGATGCTGCTGGCCGCGAGCTGCAAGTTGAGGGCAGCCGACCTGATCATCTTTGACTACATCAAGGGCGACCCCAGGGAAGATCGAGCGCCTTGGGTTGAAGATTGCGAAAAAGAGCCCGGGTTGTTTCCGCGCCTCCTGCGGTCCTTGTACCTGCATTGCCCTGACGAATACATGCGCGACCAGACTCGCTTCCCGCGTTCTGTGGTCAAGAAGTTTTTGAGGAACTGCGTGGAGGTGTCTGGGCATGACGAATACCATAAATTCGCTGATATGCGGACCAAACATTTGCCCGTCTTGTACAAGGCTTTGGCTGAGTATGAGATGGCGCACTTGATCGTCTCGCGAGACGAGGCTTCGCTCCAGGCTTTGGAGCAGATAGTCTTCGGACCCCGCGACACCAGTGACGTCAGGCTCATTTATGACTGCGAACCGCCCAAGGATATGCACGAGGCTCTCCTGTGCAGTTATCGCGTCCGCCGCAGTTGTGCGGATCGGCTCTATCTCTTGCGCGGCATCAGCAAAGCCAAGCAGATTCAGGTAGCCCTGAAGAAGCGCGATGAGAATCGCAAGGTCAGACAAGAGCGCATCAGTCGTATCATTGCCAAACAACAGCAGGAAGCTAGCGAGCGCGAAGTCCAATCCGCCGCGGCCGTTCCTGGACATCTGAAGATTTGATTCACTCGCCGGTAACCACCCCGGCTTTTTTATTTAGAGATACAGAGATCAAGAGATGCAGAGATACAACGGCGGATATGTCGAAAACTTGATCTCTTACTCTCTGTACCTCTTGCTCTCTCGGTTGTGTTATACTTGTCGTATGGAGGATGCGTATTTGGATTTAAACAACAAAGCCAAGCTGGTTGATTTTTTATCTGTGTGGTCTGGGTTGGCGTCCAAAGACATGAAAGCCAAAGCCGAGGCCATGGTCAGGGATTATGATGACGGAAAAGTGGAAGATGTCGTGCCTTTGATGCTGTTGGCCAAAGCCATGGCCATTGAGATTTGGCCCATCCGTTTTGCGCTCAATCGTTTTTTTGAAGAAGAAGGCGCTTTGATTGAATTGGATAAGGTTGAGAAGTCAGTGCGCAAATCCACGGCGCATTTGATAGAAAGGTTTCGTATTAATTCTGGCTGCAAATCGCTCAGCGAGATGCTAGGGCATGATGATTTTGACATGTCGTTTCGGGACGAGGAGAGGAGTGAGATAGAACAGGTGCGGCACCACATCCGCGAGGATTATTGGAAGGCGCATGCCAAAAACCTCAGCAAATTAGTTGAGGAAGGCAAGGAATTAATGGAAACTTTCCAGGACAAGATGGAATCTTTGCGTTTGATTGCCGAAGGCTTGCCAGTCTTATTGCAAGAAGAACTTTACGCAAAAGTGAATCGCTTTGAAGACCAGTGTTTTTACAAAGGCCAGACATTATCATCCGAAATCTTGGACCAGGAATTGGCATACTACAAAGAACAAGAAGCCTTGCCTATAGAATAATAATTTAAACTGTCATTGCGAGCCAACGGCGCGGCAATCTCTTACTAATTAACCGAGGCACTTCAGTATTTCGGTAAGAGATTGCTTCACTGCTCGTTCGCAATGACAAGAGGGGTGGTTCAGGATGACGACAAGGGGTGGGCTATTTTTCGGTTACAAAAAGCAGTCTAGGATAAATCCCTCCCGTATTTCTGTAGCCGACCATGAGCATGGCGCCTTGTGTGCCATAACCAACATTCAGAAAATTGTCTTTTAGGTTCGGGAGTCTGAAAACTTGGTTCTTATTGTCATATTTGGCGATATTTTTTTGCGCATCAAAAATCACCCAGCTTTTTCCGGTCCAGACGACTTGTAACCCGAAACCTGTAGCTTGTAACTCGCAACTCAGGGAGATGTCTTGGACTTTTTTGCCGTCAAACGTCAAAATTTTTGATACGAGCTCATTTTTTGCGTCGCGAACTGTGCCGACAGCCAGGATTGAGTATCCATTGGAAGCAATGGCACTGTCATTGCCCAGGCCATTGAATTGGCGGGTGATGTCCTTGAATTTTTGCCCGTCAAACAAAAAGAATTTGCGTATGAATTGGGCTGAACCGTATTTGATTGTCTTGCCTGGGTCAAACGCCAGATATTCCGCGACCCATGCATCTTTGACTGAATGGAATTTGAGCGTATCTAGATGGCCTTGGAACTGCGCGGGCAAAGGAATGGAAGCCACGCTTTCCATGGACGAATACCAGAGATACAAACTTTTTTCGGTTGGGATTATCCAATACCCGCGGCGGCCGGCAATCTGTCCGATCCATTCGCCAGGCGAAAGCTGTCCCAAGATAAAACTCACGTCCTCAAAATACATGCCATCATAAATAACAGCCAAGTCAGGCTGGGTCATCCACAATTCGCTGTCCCCGACTATGAGCCACTGCTGGCCGTCCACTGCAACTTGGCGGATGCTCTTAAAACCAAGCTTGGAAAGCTCTGGCGTTAGGTCTGTTACATTGCCGCGCGCATCGACTTTGAAGAGCTGGTTTGGGTTGCCAGCCAGCCATTCGTCTCCGCGGCTGGCAGAAAAAGACAATAAAGGAAAATGTGATTTTTCGTCTAAAACAGTACCAGGAATCTTGGCCGAAAGGTCAGTCCACTGCAGTCTTGTTTGAGCTAAACTTAAGCCAGGCCAAGCCAGGGCCAAGAGAGCGAGCAATGTCACGATCTTTCGCATGGGGAGTACCTTGCGCCACCGATTAATTAGCGTCAACTTAATGTCATCCTGAGCTTGCCGAAGGATCTGGCTTGTTCAGATCGAACCAGATCTTTCGACTTTGTTCGTCAAACTCACTTCGCTCAAGATGACAAAACAAAAAATCCCCGCCGAAGCGGGGATTTTTGTCTGTTTAGTTCACTATGTATTTTTTGGTTGTTTCTTTGATGTTTCCGTAAACATCAGTGGCCTTGGCTTTGAGTTGTATCTCAGTGCCTGGGGCTTTGTTGGCGATGTCCAACTTGCCGCTGCATTCTTTGTTGTAAGCGCGGCCAAAGTAGCATGAAGCGATCGGCAAGTTGTCAGCTGAGACTTCTATGCGTTCAATTCCCTGGGGAGCGTCTGCATAAGCTGTGACAGCGACTGTTTTGTTGCCGAATTCATCAGGCGCGGTCTGGATGCTCAAGGTCAAATCTTCTTTTGCATCAGTTCCGGTCTGGCGAATGGTGAATGTCTTAGGTTCAGACCAGGCAATATAGCCCTCGCTGTCTATGGCATTGGCGCGCACTGTGACAACAGCGCCGTTTCCGTACATGCGGCCTGATACGTTCAAGCTGCAAGTGCGTTCCTGGTTGGCATTGTTAGTGCTGCAGGTTTGCCAAAGGGTGTCGTTCACATAGATGTTCACTTCTTTCAAGCCCTTGGTAGCAAAAGCCGTGGCAGTCACGTCCTTGCTTTGGTCAGCCCTAAGGATTTGGTCATCAGGATTGACAATCAAAGTCGTGTTCAATTCATTCGTTGGTCTGAACTTAGCATCAGTGATGTTGATGATTTGAGTCGGGGACCAAGAAATGTTGCCTGATAAATCCGTAACCTTGGCATTGATGGCCATGAATCCCATATCAGCATACGGCAGGTTGCCAACGACCTGCGTGTCGCACGAATGCGAAGAGCTGCGGTCATAGAATTCGCAGGTCTCATGGACTTTGCCATTCACGAATATCTCGATTTTCTTTACGCCATTGGTGCTGTCGCCGCCGGCATGGATAACTTTTTTCTCATAGCTGGCCATGTTCAGGCTTTCCGGGTTCATGTTCAACCAAGCGATCAAAGTGAAGGCTTGTTTGTTGTCAGGCCTGGCCAAAAGATATTGAGTCTCGGCATATATCTCTTTGCCGTTCAAATCAATGGCTTTGACTGAAACCGGGACGCTTGAATTGCTGGCATAATCATTGCCGAACAAAGTAGCCTCGCACGTTTGGGCTGAAGTCTGGCCATTAAAATGGCAGATCTGCTTCACTTGTCCATTGGCTATGATTTGGATGCTTGAAAGTCCGTCGGCTGCTATGGCCTGGGCGCGCACTAGTTTGCTTTGGTTGGCGCCAAGGATATTATCCGAAGGCTCAGACCAAAACCAGGCAAAAAGTTTTTGGTTAGCAGTGATTACCGGAGCAGCAGTTGAATCCACTTTAATGGTTTCAAGCTTGGTCCAATTATCCAATCCGTTCTTGCCCAAGGCGCGGGCATTCACAGCCAGTTCACTGCCCTTGGCATAATCGTTTTTGTTGATTTGGAGCTCGCAAGCTTGGGATTCCAAACAAGTCTGGCTGACCTTGCCGTTCAAGTAGATATCAATCTGTTTTATCCCATCTTCAGCTTCGGCTGAGACTTTATAGGTCGAAGTCCTTCCGGATTCAACCAACGTGCCGTTCGCATGGGCTGTTGCATCGTAGAAATAAATTGATTGCACTGGCACTGAAGCGGTTTTGCCTTTGGAATTCGTGACCATGGCTGAGAGTTTGACTTCTGAACCATAAGCAAACGCTTTGCTGAAGATTGAAGCGCTGCAAGTGAAATTCTTTTTTGTGTTTCCGGCATCACAGCTCTTGATCTTGATGCCGTTGACGTACAGGTCAACTGTTTTCAAGCCAGCAGCTGACTGGGCGCCGACCGTAAATTTAGGATCAGTGATATTGTCATGGCGGCTGTCGTTCGGTTCAAGCCAAGACCAATAGCTGATTTTGTTGGTTGTGCCTTTGACGGTATTGAGCTTGCGGTTTTCGGCCGCAGCCTTGATCTGGCCTTCAGTCACCTTGACCAACTTAGCGGTCAAAGGCAGGGTCGGTGAATCCGAATTCATGTTGGAGACTGCGCCGCCAAGGATAAATGACCCATTGCCATCGCTGGCAATGCTGGTGAAATAATCCTGCGTGCGTCCCAAAGCCGAAAGCTTTTGGCCGTCATAACTGTAAAGATTCTTGCCATTGATGATCAGCCAAACCGTGCCATCATAAGCGGAAATAGATCCCTTGGTTACGTCGTTCGGCAAAGACAATAATTCCTGAGGAATCTGTTGCAATTTGATGGCAGTGCTGACATCAAAGTTTTTTGACGCAGTGCTAGAACATTTATCAGATGTCTGTCCATACAAAGCAAAGCGCGGGCCGCCAGCAATGGAATCTACGCGGGATAAGCCAGCCTGGCACACCTCTTGGGAGATGTCTGAGATTTTCCCGTTTTCCATACGCCAAACATGGCCGCCAGATGTAATATCCTGGCCGTCAGTCATGAGATATGCGCTATTGGCATAGGCAACTGCCCAAACCGGGCGGTTTTGCCTAGCCTGAAGCTGGTTGGAGATATCCTGCCAGCTCAAATCGGTTGTGGCTGCACTGGCTCCGACCGGCAAAGCTAAAAGTATGCCGAGGAACGCAGAATAGGCCATTAAAACACGAACAATGTAGTTAAACATATTTGGGCTAATATAAGAGCAGATTACCTCCATAATCCGCGTAGTTCTTGGTTAAAGAATCGGTTAATCTAGCACAAAATCGGGATTCTGTCAATGGCCTTGCCCTGGGCTTATGTCATCCTCGCGAACGCGGGGATCCATTCCTGCATACAAGTTAGATTCCCTTTTTCAAGGGAATGACACGCGGAGATCGGGTTATTAAAAATCCCCAACTTTCGTCAGGGATTTTTGTTACTCTTGTAACTTGTTACTTGTGACTTGTAGCTATTTTATCGTATTTTATTGATGCTCTTATACCCGGTCCAAACTCTATTGCCGAGCGAGTCATACAAGTTAGCGCCAAAGGTAACGGTATCGTAGGTCGTGTAACCGCTGCCAGTGTAGGAGCAAGTGCTTACGCCCGTGCAAGTCTTGGCTAGCATGGCATTCACCAAGATCTCAATGTGGTCCACGCCGTTTTGATCGCTGCCCGTGGCTGTAAACGTGATGCTCTGCGTTCCGGTGTATCCGTTCGATGCATCTGATGTAATGGAGATTGTGCCCGGTACATCAACATAGCTCGTGGTATCCGTCACTGAGATTTGCTGACTGGACGACCAAGTCACATTGTTGAGCGAATCAATGGCCCTGGCCTGCAAAGTCACGACTGAGCCAGCTGAATAGTTGCTCATGCTCAAGTTAGCGCTGCAAACTCCGTAGGTTTTTGAAGCGATTGAGCAATCATTGACTTGCGTGCCATTCACATACAGCCTGATGCCCTGCAAACCATCCGGATCATTAGCCTCTACGCTGTAAGTCATGCTCTCGTTGCGGTTGAACGAGGATTTGGCAGGGGAGACAGTGCTCGTAAGGGTCGTAGCATTGTTGGTCGTGCCATTATGGATTTTGATGGTCTTGCTTTCCGAATAAGCGACATTGCCGTTCCAGTCATAAGCGCGGGCCTGGAGCGTGGCATAAGTATCATTCGTATAATCCGAGCCGCGTACCACAGTGGTGCACTGGCGCGTGTTATTCATCTCCGTGTAGCTGCATTGGTCCAGCTTGCGGGTTCCGTCCCACAACTCGATGCGCAGTATGCCGGAAGCGTTATAGGCCTGGGCATAGTAATTGACTGTATCGCTGGTCGTCATCTCGGTCTTTTCAGGCGTAATCCAGCTTGAGATGGTCGTGTTCGAAGTCTGCGCGCCCGAGACCCTGAAGCCGGTCGTTCCGGATGACCAGGCCACATTGCCGTTCATGTCCGTAGCCTTGGATTTGAGCGTGAGCCACTGGCCGTCCGAATAGTTGCTGCCATAAAGAGTGAATTCGCACGGCTGGGTAATGCCCATGATATCCGAGAAATTACAGGTGCCATAGGAAGCGTCATTCACATATAACTGCAGGGAACGCAGCCCATTGCCGGACGTGCCATAGATCTTTACTTTTCTTGAATCATTGCGGCCTAAGTTCGAAGTCGAGATGTTGCTGTCAAACCAGGTCGAGAGCGACACATTGGAATAGCCGTACACGTTCAGATACTGGGTCGCGACCGTGGTCTGCTGGCCAGTGTAGTCATAAGCAATGGCATAGACAGGCAGGCTTGAGTTTTGGGCATAGCTGTTTCCGGTGATTGTGGTCTGGCAGCTTTGCGTGCCATAAGCGCGGCCGAATCCGCAATATTGTTTTTGTACGCCATTGACGTAGATCTCGATTCTTTGCAGACCATCGACTGCATTGGCTTGGACTTTGATGGCTTTGTTGGTGTCTGAGTAGAGTGTTGAGCCTGAAGGGTCAAACCACATCCAGGCTGAGAGATTGCCTGAAGCCGAACCCTGTTCGACGATGTTGTATGTGCCGAGCCAAGTCCAGACATCGTGCCCTTGCTGGTCAACAGCGCGGGCATTGAAGGCAACAGCGCTGCCTGCAGTGTAGCTCGAGCCGTAAATCGTGTAATTGCACGTGGCATAGGTCTGGCTGTTGAACGGGCAAGAATATTTGACTATGCCGTTCACATAAACATCAATCCTGTTCAGGCCTTGGGTTGCATTGGCTGTGATGGAAACCGAGGCTGATTGGTTGCGTCCCAAGTTTGATGTCTGGGGCGAGGCTGTCATCTGCGCGCTTAAGCCAAAGCTGTTGCCAGAGGTGCCGCCTGCATCATAGAACTGGACAATGCTGGCTGGGACATAGGCTACGCGGCCCTTTGAATCCGTGATTTTGGCAAAGGCGCCGACATTGGAATAATACGGGTAAGCGGAACTCTCGATGAACATGGCGCAAATGACATTCTTTTTGCTGTTTTTGCCGTCGCACACCTTTTGCCTCACATCATTGATGTAGAGCTCGACTTTCTTGATGCCATAGTTGGATTGCGCACCGACCGAATACTTCGGATCGGAAATATTATCATGCTGTTTGGCGTTCGGTTCGTACCATGACCAGTAGTTGATGTAATTTTTCTTGCCTTTGACCGTGGGGATGGTGTCGCCGCTTACGGTCAATGAATTGTTATAGTTCGTGCCTTCGTCCACGCGCAAAAGTTTGGCTTTGAGAGGGGAGGATGGCGTGCTCAAACCTGAGACTGAGACTGCGCCGCCGACCAAGAACCTGCCATCGCCGCTGCCAGCTATGGTCGCGATGTAATCATTGGCATCCTGGTATTGGGCAAAGTTCGTGCCATCGAACCTGACGAGCTTTTTCCCGCTCATGATCATCCAGGATTTGCCGTCATAAGCGATCATGGCGCGGTTCCAGTTGTTCAAGTTCGTGGTGTTGGCCGCCGAGCTTACGTCTTTGACTGAAACGCCATCATATACAAATACGCGGTCAGTGATTCCATTTGCGCCGCCTCCGACAAGTACTTGCGTGCCATTGGACGCCAGGGCATGCACATAGTTAATGGATGACATGGCAGTCACTTCCGAGAAAGTGCCATTCGTATATTTGTAATAGCGCATGTAGCTCGGGTTGCTGTTGCTTCCGGTCAAGACAAAGAACCAGTCATTGCCCAAGGGCGCGACAGCCATTGAGAAAGCATTGGCATCATCGCCAGGCGAGACATGACGCATGGAATATTTGCCCACGCCTTGGTTCTGCGTGTAAGCATAAGTGCCGCTCGGCAAGTTTACATATTCCACTGTGTTGCTGCCCGTATTCCACTTGAGCACGCGGCCGGTGGTGGTGATGAACATCCAAATGCCGTTTTTGCCTTGGACTGAGTTCAAGCCTTCGTATGAATTGAAATAGCCGCGGAAATAGCTGGTGAGATTTTTATAGTTGCCGTCAAAAGAAACGACTTCAAATGAATTGTCCCTGGTGAAAACATTTTTTAAGAATAAAACCCTTTGGCCGTCGCTTACCACATCATCCACGCGAGAGATGCCGGCGTTGCGCACGTCCGCGGTAATATCCGTGATTACGCTGCCGTCTGTTTTCCAGACATGGCTACCAGACCAAAGCTCCTGGCCATCAGTCATATACCAATATGGCTCAGCGCGGGTAATGGCCCAAACAGGCCTATTATCGCGAGCGCTTAATTTGTCTGACATGTCAGACCAAGTCCAAGGCCCGGTTTGGGCTTTGGCCACACCAATGGCGCCAATTAGGCAAAATAATGCCGCAACAGCGCCTACAGACCACTTTGATAGGGTATTCATATAGTTTTTAGCTTATTTAGGACCAAGTATAGCACCAAAGAACTAGTTTTCCTACCTTTTGACTCATATAGAGTTCATTACCGCGTTTAGCCTGGGGTGTCAATTGACAAAAAGGCTTGTTTGTGCCAACTTATTTATCTGAACTTTTGCTTAGAACCTTACATTTGAGACCAACTTTTGATCGAATGGGACGCCACAAGACAACAAGGAGATCGGAAATGAAAGCTACTCCCACTAAAAATTCAAGCATCATTTGGATTATCGGTGGCCTGCTTATGGGTGCCTCACTTTTCGTCTACTGGCCGAGGGAGCCTTCGCACAAGAAGACAAACCAAACTTCTCAGACAACATCATCGGCTTCGACGGCGGCTCAATTCGGAGCAAGGGAGAATGCCGCACGCGCATACCATCTCCGTAGCTTGAAGATGGCTGTTGCCGGTGATCCTGAAGGCGATGCACTCATTAGAGTCTTTGAGAGCCGCATGTTTTATGGGACCATCGTCGGGCCAACCCGTCTTAGCTTCGACCTTGGCGAGGCACAGACGCGTAGCGTGATGGTGATTGTCGCTTCCCAAGAGCAGCGTACTGCAAACGGGTATCAGAGCGCGGGCAACTGGCAATACCTGCACGATCTGAGGGCGATTTTCGCACCTCTGACAGAGGACTATACTGAGCTTTGGGCTGGCGTCCGCCTCGCTCATGAAATTTCCCACGTGGTAAAGCACG
>JBAYJJ010000003.1:0-53086 GCA_041665165.1 Patescibacteria group bacterium
GAATTTGCCTTTTGCCTGTTCCAAAGCAGTCTGGACTTCGGCTTTCAGGCCAGACATGTCTTTGGTGAACTTTTTGATTTGCGACGCTGGCGCTGTGGCAATCTTCAATCCCCAACCTTTGTCGCTGGTCAAAAACTCCAAAGCTTCAACAGCCCGATAATCCTGCGGATCGCGCAGAATGACTTCCAGGGTTTTGCCGTCAAACTTATAGGGAATCATCTGGAAATTATCCAGTGTTGCTTTTGGGATAAGTTTGACCACTTCCGGATCTGGTGCGGATTCGCCCAAATCTTCATACGCAATGCCCGTGACTTCGGCCACGGTCTTGGCAAAATCAACTTCTGGCACGTATTTTCCGCCGACCAAAGCCTGCTCCAATGTTTTTCCGCGCGCCACTAAATCTTGGGCAATAGTTTTGATTTTGTCCGTAATCAGGCCGCGCGAAACAAGCAGATCCAATATTTGATCGTTCATAGTTTTGGAGTTGAGGTCGCGGTTTTGGGCAGCATCTTATTCGGTGCAAGAATGGCGCCCGAAGTCGCTGCCACCATGCCTGGCGCTAAAAACGGATTGTCCCGGCCCATGGGCAAATCAGGCACAGCCTGCATATAAGTCGTTTGGAGCTGAGGAAAAACCGAATTTTTGGAAACATCTGCCTTGGGATTAAAGTTCTGCGCGCGGCGCTGGACCAAGATCGCCTCGGAAGGCGGCTGTTCCAAAGCCCGCGATACGAATACGAAAACCACGCCCACCAAAATCAAAGCCGAGACAGCCAGCAAAATCCTGGAAAGCAGAGGCGGTGCGTAATTCAGATCCATATTATTTGGTTGAAGCTGGGAAATAATAAGTCTTCATCTGCAATGAGAAAACAGCCGAATTCTTGGAAAAGCTGTTGATGCTCAAATTTTGGATATCAATGACCCGCAAAGACAATTCCAATGAGGATAAAAAGTTTTTCAAAGCTTGATAATCCTGGGCCTCCACAGTCATGGTCATGTTCAGGCCTTGCACTTGGCCGGCTGTAGCCTTTTTGTCATCAGACGAAAATGTGATGCTGGCGACTTTTACTTTATTCGCTTTTGCAGCCTGATCCATTTGCACCAGCAGATTCGGGATTCCAGGTTCTCTAGGCAAAGCCAAATCAACTTTTTCCAAAACGCTAGGGTCGATAGTCTGCGCAGCCCCGACTGAACGGCTCAAAGAATCAAAATACTGCTTTTCGTTTTCAGCCTGCAGTTGCACGTCCTGAATACTGGCTGTCACGCCCTTATACTCATCGATCTTAGGCTTGATCACAATAAAACCAGCAGCCACCAAAAGCGCCAGCAACAACAAAATCATTGTCCCATAATAATGGGTGAACATTTTGGATGGCTTCTTCACCGTCCGCTTTTCGCTGTTCGCTTTTCGCTGTTCGCTGTCAGTAGCGAGTGGCGAGTGGCGAATAGCGGGTTGCTGGTTCGTAATATCCATATCATTATTTGGTTGATGTTGAAGCAGCTAGCCGCAATACATCAGGCTTGAACAGGACTATCATCTGGAAACTGGTGCTTGATTTTTCTTTGTCGTTTTGGATGGCGAACGAGCCAGCGTCAACCGAAATCACTTCGGACGCTTCCCTGAAGATCATGAGCTGGCGCGCAGTTGAAGGCAAATCAGTTGCCACTACAGATAGGCTGAGCTTGCCTGTACTATCCAGCACAAAATTACCATATGACACTGTTTTGAGTGTTTTCTGTTCCAAAAAGTTGAACAATTTCAGGACTGAGACGTGGTTATCCAACAACCCGTTCAAAGCAATCAACCGCGGTTCCAAATCCTGAAACAATGCCCATTTAGCCTGTTGTTCGGAAGTTTGAGTCTTGATCTGAGTTTCATTCGCGGTCACGACAGCTAAATCTGCATTTGAGCTTTGCGTGACCCTGTCCAAAACAACATAAGCACAAGCAAAAATCGTGACCAAGAAAATAGTCAAAAATGCCAAAGTGAATTTACGTTTGCCGACATTGATCTGCAGATCACGCACCAGCTCCTCTGACAGCAAGCTGACATGCACTGGCTTGCGCACGCGCTTGATGATCCTGACACGTTTACCGCCTTCCGCTGTTCGCTTTTCGCCATTCGCCGTATGTGGCGTGATCTTAACTTCAGGAGGCTTTGGCGCTTCTGACAATTGAGATTCGACTGGTATTATCGGCTGAGCTGCTGTTGGAGCTTCTTTCTTGATTCCAACTTCCAACTTCAAACTTCCAGCTTCTAGCTTCGTTGGTGGTTTCGGTTTAGTCGGCGTAAAAAATTGTGGCGGTGATTTCGGCGGCGGTTCCACTTCGCGCGGGGCAAATAACTTTTTTCTCATCTCATCGCCCCAGACTCCCAACTTGTAATACAAGCGCGAATAGAACGGTTCGCTCTCAAGCATCTTGTCCACCTCGTTTTCATCTACTTCAATAATCTCAACATCCTCTTCTTCCTTGTTAGGCACGTGCATGCTAACCACTGGCTCGTTTTTGACGGGCTCAGCCAGGCTTTTCTTCAATTCCTCCTCTTTTTCCCGAAACGGATCGGGCAGGAGTGAGATATCTGACATGGTGATTTGGATCTTGTTTCTTGGTGTTTGGTGTTTACTCTGATATATCTCGCATGGCGCAGCCGATAGCCACAGGGAACCTAGACCCAATCTCGTCTAAGATGGGGCGCAAGTCTAAAGGATAAATCACTCTGGCCCAAGGATCGCCCAAAAAAGAGTTCACGTTCATGGCCTGAGTCAGATAATCAGTCAAACCCGGCAACAAGGCTGACCCACCAGTCAAAATGATCTTATCAATGCGCCTTGTCTCGCCTGTGTCGTTCTGGCCTTGGTACAAAGAAAAAGAATATTTGATTTCATTCAGAATCGGCTTCATCAAGGTCGTCATCATGGGGTTCAAATCCCCGGCAGGCGCAAAACCTGACATGGAACGAATATCCTTTTTGATGATCTCGGCTTGTTCGTAAGGGATGCCCAACATCTGCGCCATGGTATTCGTGATGGAGTCGCCGCCGACTGCGATTGAACGGTTCAAAAACGGCACGCCAGCCTGGACTACTGAGATATTCGTGCGCTGATAACCGATGTCAATGATCATGATGCTGGAGCGGTCTTTGCCGATGAGCGACCTGATCTGGGCAAATGTTTCGGTTTCCAAAGACAAGAGATTCAAACCGCATTTTTTGCTCAGCAGATCGATATAGCGGTTGACCAAAACTTTCGGAGCGCCGGTCAGCAACACGCGCGACACCTTTTTTTGCTGCTCTTTGCTCATGGCATCTTCTATCACTTTGCTGTCCAGCTGGATTTCTTCGAGCGGGATCGGAATCAATTTCTTGGCCTGCCAGATTATCGCTTCCTTCAATTCTTTCTCATTCGTGGCTGGCACGCTGATGATAGAGCTGAAAATGGAAGAGACTGGTACGGCAGTAATCGCATTCTTGGTCGTGCACTTGGCTTTGGCCAGCATGTTCTTGAGGAGCTTGGCTGTCTCTTCCAAACGCTCGGTAAACAACAAGTCAAAATTCTCGACCGGGCGGTCCAGATAGGCATATGTCACCAAGCGGGCATGTCCGCCGTCATTGGCCAACTCAACAAGCTTGATGCCTGAGAGCCCAATATCTATGCCCACAAAGTTTTGCGTTTTTGGTTTGGAGAAAAGTCCCATATTTTTAAAAGTTTGCGTCAGTTTGTTTGGGCAAGGATTGGCCGATATCTTGCATGCCCGGCGGCGGATTAACTACTGCTCGTCCATCAAAAACAAATTCCTCGGCCGGTTTGGTCGGATCTGAATTATTCTGCCTTTGCAAATCAAACTTGCGGGCCACGTAAATGCCCATCAACTGCAAGTACTGATCTGCACCGCCCGATGTGCCGGTCTGAATCGTGCCCTCGGCAAAATATGTGCCGGAAACTTTTTGCACGTTCGCGTCTATCTTGATGTTGCCGCCTGTGCCAAAAGCATCTTTGACCGCAATCACGCCAAAGGAAGATAGGTTCTTTAGCCTGGATTGGACTGGGGGCACAGCCAAATAATTTATATCTCCGCTAATCTCCAAATCCGCGCCTTCAATCAAGAGCAAACCAGACCCTTCCTCTGCTCCTGTGCCGTTCTTGAAATTTTTAGCTGGCAAAATGAATGTCCCGGGGCCAGTGAAGCGATAGATCCTGCCATTCAGCATGTCCGGGATTTGAGCCGCGTCCGTGATATTGATGACTGTGCCATAACGGCCATTGCGTATGCCGGCCAAATCCAAAAAGCCTAAAACATTGCGGTATTTGGTATCCATGGACGGCAAAGGAATGTTGCCGGCAGCGCTTTCCTTGCACACGGCAAAAGCATCTGCGCTCGTCCAATCAATCGCTCCGTTGGAGCGCAGACAATACGCAGCATTGGATACGCCTGCTTCTTTGGGCGCTTTTGTGCCGGTTATGCCTCCGCCTGCATAAACATTGCCGGACAAGACTTGGGTCCAAGCCGAACAGACAGCGGCATTAGTGCGGCAGTCCGGATCCAAACAATCCAAAAGCGGCTGGCCATTGGTTGAGTTGTCGCTGCAGCATAAATTTTTCTGGTCAGGATTTCCGGCAAAGGCAGTGCATTGCGATTGGGGCGGAATAGGCGCAAAACAAGCCGGGTCGCCAGCACAGGCAGGGTCAGAGCAATCTATGAAGCCATTGCCATCATCATCCAAACCATTGGAGCAATAATTGCCCTCTGAGCAAACCGGAGTAAACAAACATGAATCATCCGGCGGCTTTCCGCCAAAGCCAGCGCAGTCGATTTGGTTGTTGGCGTTATTATCAAGCGTGTCATGGCAGGCTTGATATTGGTTGACTAAGCCGGCTCCCAAAGAATTGATTTCCAAAGCAGCGGCCACGCAAGCCGGAGTCGCAATACAGCCCGGGTCTGCGCAGTCCTTCAATCCGTTGAGATCATTGTCCAGACCGTCTGCGCAAAACGGATCAGCCTCTGGTGCGATCTTGAGTTGCATGCCCTCGGCTGCGTTCGCGAAAAAATTGATGTATCCAACGCCCGTGCCATCTGAGTTGCCGCTCCAGGCAAAAGGCGAGCCTTGGGCTGCTGCATTATGGAAATTATGATCAGCTGGATTGTAGACAAGCTTATAAAAAGTCGTATTGCCGCCAACGCACGCATTGGCGACCGGGTCTGCGCAGTTCAAAGATATCCAGCCCAATTCTTTTTGGTTGCAGATGCCAGCCCAGCCATGTACTTCTTTGTAATTCCCATCAGTCAGCTTGTTCACATAAGCATAAAAATAACCCGGGTCAGCTGGCGCGCTCGGTTCGCACTCAGGCACATTGCAGGAAGCGCCAAAACAGACCCAGCCCACATTGTCTGACCAGCCAAAGCCATTCAAGGCATAGCCTTGCACTCCGCCAGGCTGGCCCGAAAGAGTGGTCGCCATGTTCACGCCATATGTGCCGCCCGTCACACCGCTGCTGCAAGTCTGGTTATTCAACGAAATCCAGCCAATGGTCGGGGCCCAAGCAAACCCGCAAATATTGTCTGATGCTGTGGCCAAAGCTTGGCCAGGCTTAAAAGACGAGAAGTGGGCAATGCCCAAAGCCATACCCAAACTAACGAAAAAAACAGCAGCCGGAAATACGTAATGAGCGTGCCAAAAACTCGGCGTCATGTACTCATGCAGCGCTTTGCGATTTTTTCTGTTTTTTATGGGCAATTTCCTCCTTAGCATTCCTTGACACTATAGCATAAATTAGCCCCTTTTCGCTGTGGATACTCTATATAATTCAAAATTCAAAATTAATAATTCAAAATGTCGGTGTCCCTTCGGGATTTTTTGCATAAATATAAGCCAAAGGCCTCCAAAATTTTGCATTTTGCATTATGAATTTTGAATTAATTGGCTTTACGGTCCATTGCTTGGTTAGACAAGAAGTCCGCACGTTTATTCAGCTCGCGGCGCACATGGCGATAGCTCACGCGGCCTCCGAGCAAAGTCTCAAAATTTTTAAGTTCCAGGAACCTTTTCCCCAAGTCAGCGTTTTTGACTTTGTACTCTCCCCTGGCCTGCTTGATCAGCAATTCGCTGTCAGAAACAAGCTCCACACTCTTGGCTTTGAGTTCGACCGCACGTTTTAAGCCAAAAATTGCGCCAAAATACTCAGCCTGGTTATTTGTCATCTCCCCAAGGTATTGAGCATGCTCCTCTAAAGACTTGCCAGTATCCCTGTCTTTTATCACCACGCCAAAACCAGCTGGCCCTGGGTTGCCGCGCGCTCCGCCATCAGTATAAATTTGTAGATTCATATTTTTAGATGTCATCTCGAGCGTCAGTCGAGAGATCTCCGAAACAGACGTTACTTAGCCACGTTAGAATCGACGATTTCTCGATTCCGTCGGACTCCACTCGAAATGACACATTAAGAGCTGAGTCGGACGTCAATTAATTTGCATTGGATTTCTTTGCGGCCGTTCCATTCTGATACGCTTACATCGTAGACAATATCCACGGGCTGGCCTGTTTGGAATACTGGCAACAGATCCGCTTTATAAAAACCAATGAACTTCTGCCGCTTGCCAGTCTGCTCCTGCAACACGCATTTTACATGATTCTGCGTTGCTCCGACCAGGGCAGACTCAATGACCGACAAATTCTGGGACATGAAAATCGGTTTTGGATTGCCTTCGCCATATGGCTCAAACCTGAGCAAAGTCTGGATCAGCTTCCAATCCAGATCCTCCAGCCTGAGCACGTCCTCGATCTTCAACCTGGGCTTCAGGTTCTCAAGCTCCAAGGCCTTGGCTGCATGTCCGCGCAAAGCAATGGCCAGCAAATCAAGATATTCATCCTTTTCCAAGCTGAATCCGCAAGCCTGATGATGCCCGCCGTAACGAAGGAGCATGCTCCCGCCAGCATCGCGCACAGCTGAGGTGATGTCGTATTCTGGGATTGAACGGCCTGACCCGATCCAGGTATTGCCGAATTTTCCGACAAAGATGGCTGGCTTGCCGAATTTGTCCGTATATCTGCCAGCGGCCAAGCCCACGAGCGAAGGCGACCATTTTTCCGACCAAGCCACGATGATTGAGTGCATTGAGTGGTCAACTGACATGTTTTCCGCTTCTTTCATCATTTGCTCTGTGGCTTTTTGCCTACTTTTATTGATTGACTCCAAAGCCAAGGCTTTGCTTGCCGCCTGCTCTGGCCGCTCCTCAAGCAACATATCCACAGCCATAAAAGCATGCTCCATACGCCCGGCAGCATTGATGCGCGGCCCAATCACAAAACCGATTGTTTCAGAATCCAGTTCGCCTTTTTTCCAATTGGCCACTTCAAGCAAAGCTTTGATGCCCGGGCGCCTGAGTTTATTGAGCACGACTAATCCGTATTTTTCCAAAACGCGATTCTCGCCCTTGAGCGGCACAATGTCAGTGATGGTGGCGATTGATACTAAGTCCAACAGCCATTTTTCCCAGCCAGCCGGCACATCAAATCCGCGGGCGCGCGCCTCGGCTGCCAAAGCGCAAGCCACTTTCCAGGCCACGCCCACTGCTGCCAAATTTTTGAAAGGATATTTTTCGCCAGGCAAGCCGGGATGGATCAAAATCGCATCTGGCAATACTTCTCCGTGCTGGTGATGGTCAACCACAATCACATCCATTCCAGCTGCCCTGGCTTTTGCGATCTCATTCACATTGGCCACTCCGCAATCGACTGTGATCAACAAGTTCGCCTTGCTTTGTATGATCAGTTCCACGCTTTCCATGTTCAGGCCATAGCCCTCGCGCTCGCGATGCGGAATGTAGACGTCTAAATCCATCCCGCTATCTTCACGCGCAAGAATCGTAAAAAATTTTTGCTCATCCGAACTTTGTACGTGGTACGTGGTACGTGGTACGTCGTACGAGGCGGAGGATTTCAGCATCTTAATCGCCTCAGCCAGCACAGCCGAACCAGTCACTCCGTCAGCATCATAATCCCCGTGGATAACAATGCGTTCGCCTTTTTCCAATGCAAGAAAGATCCTATCCACGGCCTCATGCATGTGCGCAAACAAAAAAGGATCGGGTACGCCCGTTTCCCAATTTGGATTGAAAAAATTCTCTATTTCTTGTTCCTCGAAAATGTTGCGTCTGGCCAGCATTCTGGCCGCGATCGGATGCAATTCCGGGTATTTTTGCAAGGTGATTTTTTCCGCTCCCTGGGCTTCTGTACACTGCCATGTTTTCCCCATATCCAGACCAGCCTAGCACGCGGAAAAATTGTAGGCCTGTGGAAACTAATTAGCCGAAAAACGGCAGTATCAGGAACAGTAAAGTAGCCAAAATCATGATCACAACGATCACTTTCCAAAAAATCATGAATGTTTTGTTTCTCATATACTTCAATACTTTAAACTCACAACTTACAACTGACAAGAGTTACCTGGCTACTCTTGTAAGTTGTCAGTTTGTAGTTGTTAGTCATGACCCCTCTCGTCTCAATACTTTAATGAACGCTTCACTCGGAATCTCCACCCTCCCCTTACCCATGGAAAGCATGCGCGCTTTGCCTTTTTTCTGCTTTTTCAACAATTTATCTTTGCGTGAACGGTCTCCACCATAGAGTTTGGCTAAAACATCTTTTCTGAAAGATGAAATCTTTTCGCTGGCAATGATCTTGCTGCCCACAGCTGCCTGTATTTTGATCACGAACTGCTGACGCGGCAAAGATTCCTTCAAAGTCTCGACCACATACTTGCCATAACGATATGCCTCGGACTCGTGGATCAAGGTCGCGAGTGCAGCGACGACTTCCTCGGCCACCAAAATATCCAGCCTGATGATGTTGGCTGGCTTGAAATCCAAAAATTCGTAATTCAAGGATGCGTATCCAGCTGTGGCGCTTTTCAATTTGTCGTGGAAATCCACGATCACGCTTGAAAGCGGCATTTCATAATGCAAAACCGCGCGTTCAGCATCGAAATATTCCGTATTCTTGTACACGCCGCGCCTTTCCTGCACCAAAGCCATGACATTGCCCAGATAATTTGACGGCGAAACAATATCCACTTTGACCCAAGGTTCGCGCGCCTCGCGGATATGCGACGGATCCGGAAAATCCAAGGGCGATTTGATGACCATTTCATCGCCATTGGTATATGTAACTTCATAGGCCACGGACGGCGTGGTGGCAACGATGTTGATGTTATGTTCGCGTTCCAATCTTTCTTTGACGATTTCCAGGTGCAAAATGCCCAAGAATCCGCAGCGGAAGCCAAAACCTAAAGCCGTTGAATGTTCTGGCTCAAAAGCCAAAGACGCGTCAGACAGCTTCAACTTCATGATGGCGTCGCGCAATTTTTCATACTCATTGCCCTCAGCCGGAAAAATACCAGCATAAACCATGGGCCGCACTTCGCGATAACCTTTTAACGCCACAACCTCATTCGTACCACGTACCTCGTACAGCGTACCTCGTTCCGAATTCTTGTGCGCGACGTTGTACGTTGTACGTTGTACGTTGTACGAGGACGTAATCGTATCGCCGACGCGCACAGCTTCAATGTCTTTTAAGCCTGAGACGATATAGCCGATCTCCCCTACTTCCAAAAATTCTGTTTCAACATATTCAGGCCGCAAAAAACCGACCTCAAGGGCCTGACCATTGGATTTGGTGGCCATGAGCCGCAGAGGATCGTTCTTTACGATCTTGCCGTCCACCACGCGCACATATGCGACCACGCCTTTGTACTCGTCGTACTTTGAATCGAAAATCAAAGCGCGGAACGGGTCATTTACCTTGCCTCTGGGCGGCGGCACATCGCGCACAATCCTTTCCAAAAGCTTGTCCACGCCTTCGCCTGTTTTGCCTGAGACTGACAAAATCTCTTCGCGCTTGCATCCGATCAAATTCATGAGCTCTTCTGCACGGCGTTCAACCTCAGAGTTAGGCAAATCGATTTTGTTCAGGACCGGGATAATGGTCAAATCCTGTTCAATGGCCAAATACAGATTCGCAATTGTTTGGGCTTGCACGCCTTGAGTTGAATCAACCAACAGGACCGCACCTTCAACAGCGGCCAGCGAACGCGAAACTTCATAATTAAAATCCACGTGCCCAGGAGTATCAATCAGATTCAGTTGATACTTGACTCCATCTTTGGCAGTGTAAGACATGCGCGCCGGCTGGAGCTTGATGGTAATGCCGCGCTCGCGTTCCAAATCCATGGTATCCAAAACCTGCTCTTTCATCCTGCGCTTCTCAACCGTACCCGTGATTTCCAAAAGACGGTCCGACAAAGTGGACTTTCCATGGTCTATATGCGCGATGATACAGAAATTTCTGAGTAAATCCTGATTCATAAACTACGACACACCTTTTGTCATCTTGAGCGAAATGAGTTAGACGAATGAAGTCGAAAGATCTGGTTTGATCAGAACGAGCCAGATTCTTCATTCCGTAGGACTGCATTCAGAATGACATCGAGGGTTGGCTTATTCTGCCTGAAAAACGCTTAAAAATCAAGTCTACACAATTAAAAAACGACCGAAACTTCGATCGCTAGAAAACCTTGGCTATTTCCTCAAAAGTATCGTAGCGGATGACGCCGGGTAGACCAGCCTGCGCATTAGCTGGATTTTCAGTAAACAGGGCTTCAGTAAAAGGAATCGTAAGCGGGCGCTTGATGGCCATGACAGTTGGTTTGCCCATGCCTGCAAAAAAACCCGCGTCCCAGCCCCTGCCCTCGCTCGGTTCTTCGGATTCGTAGATGCAAAGAGCCAGATCACAACTGTTGGCGAGTCGATATTCCTCGGAGACTGCCCAAGCCTTGGATTTGGATTCCCAATCCCAATTTTGGATGTCCTCAATCATGGTCACGACTTGGTGGCCGCGCGCTTGAAACAAACGCCGTATGTCTGCCAATACCAGTCGCAATTCATCCAGGTTTCTGCCCCTGAATTTATAGGCTAACCAAATTCTCATGTGCTTTTCCTCCTTGGCACAAACTTATATGCAATTATATTTGAGGTCAAGCTGACGGCCCTCTGGTCTTGGGCGTGGTTGTCGGAGTCACGTTCAAAAGATTGACATCAATCAGCGGCGCAACAAAGCGCACAGGGATAGGATTGGCTTGCAACTGCGTTTCTGCAGAGCGCAAAAGTGTTTGGTTTTGGATCATCCATTCAGCATAAGACATCCAGCGGCTCAAAGTTGAAGTTGAGAGGATATTGCGAAGCTTATCCAAGTTGATAGGTGCGCTCCAGCGAACAGGGACCAAAGGCTTTTTGAGCAAAGCACCATCAATCTTCATCAGGCCAAAGCGATAACCCAAATCTGCTGTCTCAACCGGCGAGAGCGTCCTGATATTTTTTTGCATTATAGTCTTGATGTCAGCTGTCTTGGTCAACTGATCCGGATCCAGTTTGATGCCATTGCCTGCCGCGAGCGTGACTGAAGTTGAAATCGTACTGCCCACGTTCAGCGTGACTAAGCTCGTGACTTTGACCTGGCTGTACGCCACTTCAACATCTACCAAGCCATTTTCTAATGCCATGCTAAAGGCTGTGCCGCGGACTGTGGCCACCACATTGCTGCCAGTCACGGAAAAACTTTCATCCGAACCGAGCAAGCGCTCTAATCTGGTCCAAACTTTTCCAGCTTCAAGCCAAATATCCAAACCCAAGCCTCCGGCCTTTGGGTCACCTTTAGGTACGAGCAATATTTTCGTGCCAGCCAATAAAACCGTCATGCCTGTATCAGGGTATAAAAGCCTGGCTTCGCCAGATACGACCTGGACCTCATCGCCAGCGTATAATTCCATTTCATTCATGCCTTTGGTCTGCTGGTCCCCGCGAAAGACAGTTACTGCAGCACCTTGAGTCAAAAGCAAATAAGCCAAAGGCGTTGGCTCAACAATTGCCGTATCAGTCGGTTTTGTGCTTGTCTCAGACCCTTGGACCTGATTGGCCGGCGCCTGGAATCCTGGCTTTTTAGCGCAACCCCAGCCATAAACACTCAAAGACACCAAACCCAACAAACCTAATATCAAAATAGATTTTTTCATACCAGGCGATTATAACATATTTAACCCACCTCACCGACTACCACCCCTTGATCCCCTCCTGCGACAGGCGGGGACTTGAGCTACTTAGGTCTCGCCCTGCCGCAGGGGGAGAATCGAAGAGGGGGTAAACGGTCATACTCCCCGCGCGCCCTCTGCGCCCTCCCCCACTTTGATGCGCTTATATATTTTTGATTTTGCGGCCTGGATAAACTCAGAGAATTCCTGCACACCAAGCAACAAGGCTAAGCCGCAAAAGGCTGAGCCGCCGACTACGATGGCTGCACCGGCCTGCAAAGCAACCTGCCAAAAAGTCCTGAGCGGAAAAATCGTGCCCACATATTGGCGGGCCAGCCAGCCAAAACCGAACAATGCGATTGAGGCCAATATGGTTTTGCTGATGGAAATGCCAAGCTCTTTGCCGGCCAAGTGGCCGAAGCGCTTGCGCAAGAATAGCCACAGCAAACCAGCCTGGATAAATGAATCGACTGTAAAGGCCACGGCTAACCCGGCAATGCCGATCTGCTGGCGCAAAAAATAAGCTAGCGTCGCGTTCACGGCCAAAGCGACCAAGGCGATATAGAGCGGCGTTTTCGTATCCTGCAAAGCATAAAAAGCGCGCGCCAACAACGGAATCATGGATTGCGCAGCCAAAGACAAGACAAAAATAGAGAGCACATCAGCCGTCCTGATTGTCGCTGACCAATCAAACTGCCCTGACCCAAGCACGATGCGGATTATTTGGATACGCAACAAAAGCATCAAGACTGTTGCCGGTATTACCAAAAACAATATCTTGCGTGTGGTCGCCAAAAACGAGGCTTTGAAATTTTCCAGATCCTTGTTGGCTGCCAGCTGGGAAAAAGTCGGGAAAGCGGCCACGGCAAATGAAATGCCAATCAGACCGATCGGCACATACTGAAGATTATTAGCGAGGTTGAATACAGCGACCGAACCCGATTCCAGGGTTGAGGCAAAACCAAGCAATATCACTAAGTTGATTTGGGACGCGGCCAAGCCTGTGATGCGCGGAATCATGAGCGTCAAAATGCGGCGCACTCCAGGATCGCTAAAACTTGGCCAGCGCAATCTCTGAAAGCCCATTGGCACAGCGACCACGGCCTGCACTATAAAATGCAAGAATGCTCCAATGGCAACTCCCCAAGCCACGCCCATGACTCCGAATTTAGGCGCCAGAAAAATAATGCCGATGATGATTCCGATGTTATACAGCACTGGCGCCAAAGAAAACGCCACAAACCTGCGCGTAGCTTGGAGCACGCCGCCCATCACAGCTGACAAGCCGAGCGTGACAGTAGAGATCAGCAGGATGCGCGTGAGCGTGACAGTCAATGCCAATTTTTCGCCAGTGAACCCTGGCACAGTCTGGGGCACAAAAAAACTTGAGGTCAAAGCCAAAGCTCCGCAAGCCAAGACCAGAATCACGAGGATAGTCGAAAAAACTTTTTCAGCCAGCTTCCAAGCTTCGTCATGGCCGCGGCGCTCCAAGTATTCGGCGAAGACCGGGATGAATCCGGCTGAAAGCGCACCCAAAACAATTAATTGATAAAAAAGATCAGGCAAGCGGAAAGCCGCATAATAAGCATCAAGCATGTCGCCTGCGCCGAAAGTAGAGGCCAATAGCCTGTCGCGCAGCATGCCCACCAAACGCGAAGCCAAAGACGCAAAACCAATCACCAGCGCCGCGGCTGTGACATTGGATGTTTCTTTATTCCAAAATCTTTTCAGGAAATCAAGCATGTTACTTGGCCTTTGGTTTATAAGCATCTCCGCCCATCACATAATCCTTTTCGTTTTTGTAATGGCCCCGTGCCAATTTATGAATCTCAGCCTTGGTATAGCGCACAGCAGTCCCTAAGCGCCCGTCGCGCTCCACGCGGCGGACTGAGACCATAATCGGATGGCTGCGCAAAATACTGAACTTGAATCCGGCTTTTTTGGCGCGCTGGACATAGTCATGATCCTCGGCGAAATTCAAAGCCTCATCAAACCCGTTGATTGCATCATGCGCATGTTTTTGCGCAAAAATACAAAAGCCCGGCGCATGCGGCATGATCTTTTCCGTACCAATGGCATATGCGTTATAAAACCCATGCAACGCCTTATCCACCACGTTTTCCGAAAGAGGCCTGACCTTGCATGTGGCCACATTCGCATGCTTGCGCTCCATTTCGCTCAGATTATCCGACAAAAACTTCGGATTAGGCAAAACCACATCTGCATCCAAAAAAAGAAGTGTTTGGCCCAATGCCGCAGCTGCTCCCAAATTGCGTCCGGGCGTTGTCTTCCCACCTTCTATTATTCGAGCCTTAAAATTTACGGCAATGGCTCTTGTCTTATCCGTGGACTGCGCATCAGCCACAATGATTTCATAATCAGTAAATTCTTGGGTTTTGATGCTTTCCAAAAGAAACGGAAGATTCAATTCTTCGTTTTTCGTCGGAATCACGATGGAGAGAAACATATATTTACTCACAACTTACAACTGACAAGAGTCGCTTGGTAACTCTTGTTAGTTGTCAGTTTGCAGTTGTCAGTCATTTAATTTTAACATAAGTTCATACGTCGCGATACCGGTTGCCACTGACACGTTCATGGATTCTTTTACTCCTTTTTGTTCAATAAAAACCAAGTCATCACACAGTTCTCTTAGATATGATGCTATCCCATCTACTTCATTGCCCAAGAGCAAAGCAATCTTGTCATTGCTTTTTGTTTTATAAGATGCCAGAGGCTCGGCTTTAGGATCAAGCTCTAGGCCGATGATCTTGCAGCCTTTTTTCTTAAGCCCATCAATTACTTTGGTGACATCTGTTTCGGACATGATGGCCATGGATTTTTCAGCTCCTAAAGCTGTTTTTTTGACTTTTGGATGATCAATCCCCGGTGAATAACCGGTCAGCCAAACGCCTGAAACTCCCAAAGAATCCGCTGTCCTCAAAATCGACCCCACGTTCTCAGCCGAGCGGATGTTGTGGACGATTATCTGCAATTGGGCCATGGCGCTCATATTATAGGTAAAATTACAAATTTTCAAGGCATTTTTAGGCCTGGCCAGGGGTTGACATTTTCGCGCATTTGAGATAAGACGTGGGGGTCAAAATGGTTTGACCAACAACAAGGGATTGGCCATGGAGCCCAATAAAGTAGTAATCCTTCCGCAGGGGCCCGTAGCCGACCACAAATCGCGTGCCAAATGCGAGGAGTTGCTCGTCTATTGCGGGGCAGATGTCAGAAGGGTCCTAGGACAAGATTTCGGCACAGTAGAACAAACCATCACGTACCTTTCAAGATTGAATCGGCCAGACGAAGACGAAGTCTATCTCTTCCAATCTCCGATCATCATGGCCATGACGCGGACTTGTCCGCTTGGCGCAACCCTGGAAATGCGCAACCAGATCTGCGACGCATTCCCTGAACTGAATACAGCGCCGTGGATTCTGTACGTTGACTTCAACCTTGACCCAAGCTTCCACAAGACAGCTGCCTGCTTCGGCAAGTTCGACAACGAGTTGCTCAATGACACGGAAACCGATCGCCAGGTCGCACTCGCGGCCCTATGCGATGTTCCCTTGTGGCGCGACGGAGCTGGCAAGCGCTATCTCATCCTGGCCTCAGGCACAGACGACAAGCAACGCGTCATCGACCAGTTCGGAAAATACTCGAGCTACATCAAGCTCGAGACGACCCGGTCCAAGTCTTCTGGCCTGTCCCAATCTTTTCGCTCCATCATCTCGGGGCGGACCCAACGATCCTGACAACTTCAGGATCCTTTTATTTAATGACAGATTCCTCTGCCTGCGCTAACATGTTGCCACATGAAATACGGCCATAAACTCAAACTGAAAATAGATGGTTACGACGACCATGGCAAGGGCATTGCCCAGGCCGAAATAGTGCCAGGCGAATGGCGCCCTATTGCCGTGCCTTTTGCCTGCAAAGGCGATGAGCTTGATGCCATATTCGTTAAGCGCGACCAAGGCATTAAAATCTGCCGCATTGAAAGCATCACTAAACCAAGCCCTGATAGGATAGAGCCCACTTGCCCGCATGCTGGAATCTGCGGCGGCTGCTTGTGGCAAAATTTAGATTACACAGCCCAGCTCAAAGAAAAAGAAGATGGCGTCAAACGCCTCTTTTCCAAACTCAAGCTCCAAGACGTTGTGCGGAGCATTGTTCCAGCGCAAGAAGTTTGGGGTTATCGCAATCGCATGGATTATTGTGTGGGTTGGAACAGCGAGGTCGGACTCAAGGAATACGGTGCGTGGAACAAATATCTGAATATCATTGATTGTCCATTGCTCAGCTCACATGTCGGACCCATTCTCCAGCTGGTCCGCGACTGGATGAAGCAATTCAGCCTCACACCCTGGGATGCCAAGTTCCATGTGGGCGACGTGCGCTATGTCGTGATCCGCGAAGGCAAGAACACGGACCAACGCATGGTCAACATCGTGATATTTGATAAGACGAAGATCACGCCAGAAGCAAGGCAGTGGCTGGTTGATAAACTCGCACCAAGCGCGACGACTCTGTTGCTCGGCCAACAGAACAAACCGACTGATATTTCTTTGGCTCAAGAATTTGAAGTCTTGAAAGGCGACCTCTTTCTTGTGGAAGAAGTGAATGGCATAACCTATAAAATCCATCCCAATTCCTTTTTCCAGACCAATACGAAGATGGCCTCTGTTTTACAACAAGTTGTCCTGGACGAGCTACGAGATTCGAGCTACGTGCTACGAAATGTATTAGACATGTACTGCGGTCTTGGTTTTTTTGGCATTGCCGCGGCAAAATCAAATCCTGGCCTTAAAGTCTTTGGCTTTGAACTGGATGAACCGGCTGTTGAGCTGGCCAAAGAAAACGCGATCCTCAACACAGTGCAGAATCAATGTGAGTTCATGGCAGGCAAAGCTGAAGATTTATCATGGGTAAATCAGCCGGCTGATGCAGTCATAATTGACCCGCCGCGTTCTGGCTTGCATCCGCGCGTAATCAAAGCCTTGTGCAGCATGAACCCTGAGACACTGATCTATGTCAGTTGCAATTACCATCGCCTGGAGAGCGAGCTGCCCGAGTTGCAGAAGAGCTTCAAGGTAGTTTCCATCACACCAATTGATCTGTTCCCGAACACGCCGCACGTGGAGGTTGTACTCCACCTGTCATCGCGAACGAGCAGTGAAGCGATCTGATACCAATCAATGTCATCTTGAGCGGAGTTAGACGGAGTCGAAAGATCTGGTTTTATCAGAACGAGCCAGATCCTTCGGCTTCATTCGTCGAACTCATTTCGCTCAGGATGACATGGGCATTTTATGCTATACTGCTATATATGAAATCCGGGTTTGTGGTACTTGCCGGCCGATCCAACGTAGGCAAATCAACTTTGCTCAATGCTTTGATTGGCACGAAAATCGCGATCGTGACGCCCAAGCCGCAGACCACTCGCTTGCCAGTGCGCGGTATCTTGCATGACAAGCGCGGGCAAATCGTGTTCGTGGACACGCCTGGCGTGTTTTTGGGCCGCAAAGATGCGCTTTCAAAAAGGCTTAACCAGTCAGTCAAAGAATCGCTCAATGGCATAGACGCCATCGTCTATATCGTTGACCCGACTCGTATGCCAGGCAAAGAAGAAGAGCTGATCCAAAAACTGGTCCGGGCCGCAAAACTCCCTATTATTCTTGCTATCAATAAAATTGATACTCCGCCCAAAGATCTGCCGGCCCTGAGGGAGCTTCGTCAAATCAGCATTGATCAATTAAAAACAATCGAAGTTTCTGCCGTAAAAGGAAAAAATCTCAATAGATTGGTTGACGCGCTGTTTGAGATTCTGCCTGAAGGCGAAAAATATTATCCTGATCTGCAGATAACCGACCTTGGCCACCAGCAATGGATTGAAGAAGTCATCCGCGAAAAAGTTTTCTTGGCTTTGGAGCAAGAGCTCCCCTACACAGTCAAAGTCGTGGTTGAAGACGTAAAGATCAGGGCCAATGGCGGGCGCTTCATTGATGCAGTAGTTTTTACCACCAACGATCGGTACAAACGCATGATAATCGGTGCTGGCGCTTCAATGATAAAACGGATTGGCATTATGGCCAGAAAAGAGCTAGAAGGCGCGCTTAATGTATCCGTGCATTTGAGTTTGGATGTCAAAGTCGATGCACGCTGGCAAGAAAACTTTGGCACTTCTTGATATGAGAGAAAATTTTGCTGAAATAAAAAAGAAAGAAGCGATTGAACAGGTCTTAAAAGAACTTCCAGACTATCTTTCGCCAGTTCCTGTTTCCAAGTACTTGGATCTCATCGGCATCCAGCCTGAAAACTCTTTTGATGCCGCGACTTGGACTGATCCGAATATCAAATCCGCGCTTTTAAAAGCGCTCGTGCAATCCGAAGACCAGAAACCTGGCATCAGGAAATGTTTGGCTACAGCCATCCTCAAACCGAAGTTTCCGGTTTTGCCCAAAAGGATCAAGTTGGCTGCACCCGAAGAGCTGATCATGACCGTCGCCGAACGCTTGACCATGATCAACAACGAAATCAGGGCTTTTGAAGTTGCTGGCGACGACCCTGAAAACTTCAAACAATCCCTGGATAGCTGGTCAAACTTATTGCGCGCAGTCAATGGTCAAATCCAAGAGCAAGATTTGCGTTATCTGGAAGAATTGATCGCTAATTTGGATGAACTGGCCCAAAACAGCGCGCAAGCCAAAAAAATCCATGAGACCACGGACAAGCTTGAGGCTTTGCTTGTCTATTTCTATTCAAAATTATATTTCCCTGGCATCCGTTTGCGAAGATCATCGACCAGACGGGCGGCTTAATTTTTATTGCACGTTATCCAGTCTGGTGATTTCGTAGCCTAAGAGAGTCTGTAAAAAACCGTCGCCAGCCACAGCATCCAAAACGCCTTTTGTCAGTGGATTGAAAGTCATTTTCAATATCAAAGGATTTTGCGGATTGTTCAAGATCACGATTTCGCCGAACCAATTCCTGGCTTTTATCACCTGCACCTTGATATCTTTGCCATTCACGTTCAAAGGCCATTCAGCCAATTCAGCATCAGCCTGAGTCAAATCCACATCAGTCTTGCCTTCAACTTTTGTTGCTTCACCCTTGAGCGCATCTATTGCATTTGAGAATTGTTTTGCTGTATTCAGCGCGCCGAACAAGAATTGATCCGTGATGCCAAAATATACAGTGGCTGTTTTTGTCCTTGTCAGTTCCTCAAAAACCTCGTTGGAGACCCAGATAGCGCTCGTGCTTTTGGCTGGGATAGACTCGGTCGGCCAATACGCCGGAGGATAAAGCTTGTGCGTTGATGTCAAATCAACATTCTCAAGGCCGCCGACCACTGTCTGCATTTCCATTACAGGGTCAAGTGCTTTGCCGCTGTTGCGCGCCTTGATTGAGGCAGCGGTTTCCACATTGCGGCTTAACTTCCATTTTAAATTTATCACCTTCATTGGCGCGAATCTCTCAATCGTAATTATCCTGACGCCGTCTTTGCTCTCGCCAGAAAGTTTGTCTGCCAGCTTGGCACCCAAGCCTAAATACGTCTGCCTCATTTCAATTTGGCTACCTGGTACGAAGTTGATGTTTTTAGATGCATCAGCCGGACTCAAACCATCAAAAACCGCTAAACGGGGACCGGCTGGTTGGCTTGAACCCGTAATATTTGAAATTACGGCCTTGCCCCAATCGCAACCAGCTCCAAGAGCTATTGCTCCCAGCAAAATGACCAAATAACCGGCTTTTGTTCTCATAATAGGTGTTTCTTGCTTTATATTACGGTACCCCCAGCTAAAAGTCCATGCCTTATACACAGCCTAATATTGACAGATATTCGGCCTAGCTGTATAACTTAAATGGGAATGATTCTCACTTATGAAAACAAGGAACCGCGATTGTGAACGCAGGCTTTTGCTCCTAGAGCACATCCAAAGCCGCCACGACCATCCGACAGCGGCCGAATGTTTTTTGTCCTTGCGCAAGCTAGTACCTACCATTGGACAATCCACTATTTACCGTCACCTTGATGAATTAACAAAACAAGGCTTGATAGAAGAGATTGCTCTCCCCAATCAACCCTCGCACTATGACGCCAACATCAAAATACATGCCCACTTCCTTTGCACGAGCTGCAATAAGCTGGATGATGTTGATGTCATAGTCCGCGCCCTATGGCCTGGCACGCCTGATTCGATATTAGTCATGGCCAAGGGCACCTGCAATCAATGTAAAAAACAACTAACTAAATAAATTTAATAATATGTCAGATACAACTCAACTGAAGATTGGCGATTCAGCCCCGATATTCACCCTCAAAAACCAAGATGGCAAAGAAGTGGGCCTTAAAGACTTCCAAGACAAGCAAGATGTGATTTTGGTGTTCTACCCTGGCGACATGACGCCCGGTTGCACGATTCAGCTTTGCAACATCCGCGATGACTGGTCCAAATTCACTCGGCTCGGCATCGCAGTCTTGGGCATTAACCATGCGGACGAAGATTCACATACTACTTTTGCTGAAAAATATAAATTCCCCTTCCCCTTGCTGGTCGATACTGACAAAAAGATCAGCAAAAAGTACGGAGCCATAAAAAAACTGTTCTTAGCCACGGTCATCAAGCGCACTGTGGTCGGAATAAACAAAAAAGGCAAAATAGTTTATTACAAAGCAGGCATGCCCAAGGATGCAGACATCCTCAAGGCATTCACTAAATAACTGATATCCGATATGAACGAAACTCCAAAACTCCCCTTACCCTTCATGGGCGCTCAGGGCAGCATCAGCGAAAAGACCTTAACAATCCACCATGACAAGCTCTATGCTGGCTACGTGGATAAAAAAAACGAAATCCAAAAAAAACTAGCAGAACTTAGCTCGGACGATTTGAAGACTGCCAACCAATCATATTCAGCTTTGCGAGCCTTAAAAGACAGCGAGACTTTTGCTACAAACGGAGCCTATCTGCACGAATGGTATTTCGCCAACTTGGGCGGCGACGGAAAAGTGACAGACGCAATGTCCAAAGCGTTGACAGCTGAATTTGGTTCTTTCGATAAATTTGTTGAGCTTTTTTCAGCCTGTGGCATGGCCGCACGCGGCTGGGTTGTCCTAACTTTTGACACGCACGACAAAGCCTTGAGGATCTATACGGCTGATGCGCACAACCAAGGCGGTGTCTGGGGCGCTCTACCGCTCTTGATCTTGGACGTCTACGAACATGCTTACTTCATAGACACAGGTTCAGACAGAAAAGCCTATATCCAGGATTTCATGACGCACATCAACTGGCAAACAGTTGAACAGCGCTACCAATTAATCACGAATAAATAACCATGCGTCATGCCGAACTCGTTTCGGCATCCCGACACATAGTAACTAAGTAACGTGATCCTGAATCAAGTTCAGGATGACTAAACGAAATGTATGTTAAAACTCAATCAGCCGGCGCCTGACTTTAAAGGAACGGCTTCGCAAAAAGGACAATTCAAAACAGTCAGCCTCGCAGACTATAAAGGCAAATGGCTAGTGTTCTTCTTTTATCCCAGGGATTTCACTTTTGTCTGCCCCACAGAACTAAAAGCCTTTGCTGGCATGGAACCCGAATTCAGCAAAGCCAATGCCCAGATCCTGGCCGCATCCACTGATTCAGAATGGAGCCATCAAGCTTGGTTCGAACGCGACCTACCCCAAGTCCAATACCCTGTCTTGGCAGATGTAACCCATCAGATCTCAAAAGCTTACGAAGTGTTGAATGAAAATGATGGCTCAGCTGAACGCGGCTTATTCATCATTGATCCAGACCAAAATATCCGCTATCAGCTTGTGAGCGACGGTTCTGTCGGCCGCTCAGCCAGCGAAACCTTGCGCGTGCTCCAGGCTTTGCAGACCGGCGCGCTCTGCCCAGCAGATTGGAAGGTCGGAGAAAAAACGCTATCCTAACCCCCTCTAACTCCCCCTTACGCTAAGGGGGAGGACATGAACAATAAAAAGACGTCTCGTTCACACGGGACGTTTTGGTTTTTTTGTAAAATCCTTAGTGGATGCTCGCGGCAGAGACTCCTAGCATCAAGGAAAACAAGGCTCCTAAGCTCAAAGCTGCGGCCATGATGACAAAAACTGAGGACTTGTGCGAGACAAAATCCTGCAGAAAATTATCAGTCAAACCCGGGCTTTTCGTGGGGGGGACTCCGCATTTGCGTGTCCTCTTTGAGGTGCGTTTTGCTGGCATATTTATTTGCTTTATTTTTTATGCTAATGATTTTTCTTTTTTCTTGCTGCTTGACTTATCCAGCAGCTCGTTTATGGCCTCCTGGTTCCAACCTACGATTACCTGCCCATCAAGTTCCAGGACCGGCACTCCCATTTGCCCGGATTTTTTCACCATCTCATTAGCAGCCTCAGGGTCATTGGCCACATCCACTTCGGTAAAGGTTGCGCCCTTGTCTTTCAAAAAATCTTTAACCAATTTGCAGTAAGGGCAAGTCGGAGTGGTATAAAGAAGGATGTGCATAATTTCGCAACACTCACATTATATCACAAAACTGACGCGCCTTATCCACACGTCAGTAAACACCAAAAACCAAGAAACAAGATCCAAACAAATCCCAAGCTCCAAAACCTCAAAACACCGATTGTTTTTTTTGGAATTTGAGTGTTTGATGTTTGTTTGGTGTTTGGTGTTTGGTGTTTGGTTTTTGTTTCTTGGTGTTTATGCCGCTGCTTTAAGGTAATTAAGTAGCGTCCGCACTCCCCAGCCTGTGCCGCCGACTGGCCACTCTGGCACAGTCTCTTTTTCCGCATATGACGGGCCACCTATGTCGATATGTACCCACGGTATATCATGCACGAACTTCTGCAAAAATAACGCGGCCGTAATGATCCCAGCCGGGCGTCCACCCACATTCCGAATGTCTGCGATCTTGGATTTGATCAAATCATTGTATGCCGGGTAAAGCGGCAGTTCCCAAATTGGCTCCCCTGCTTCCTGAGCACTGCGCTGGATAGCGAGCTTGAGATTTTTGTCGTTTGAAAACAGCCCAGCTACATCACTGCCCAGCGCTATGACGACTGCGCCGGTCAAAGTCGCGAGGTCGATGATTGTGTCGGGCTTGATCTTGAGCGCCGCATAGGCCAAAGAGTCAGCCAATGTGACTCGACCCTCAGCATCAGTATTTTCTATTTCGATTGTCGTGCCATCCATGGCTGAGACAACATCGCCTGGTCGATAAGCAGTGCCACTTGGCATATTCTCGGCCGCGATAAAAATACCATGCACTTCTGCTTTTGGTCGGATTGACGGGAGGGCCTGAAAAACTCCAAGCACGCTGGCTGCGCCTGCCATATCGCTCTTCATGTCTTTCATGTTATCCCCAAGCTTGAGAGATAAGCCGCCTGAATCAAAAGTGATCGCCTTGCCCACGAGCGCAATCTTTTTCTTGGTCCTGACTTTTGGTTTGTAGACAAGCTGGACCATGACTGGATCATACTGCGAACCTTGGCCAACAGAAATTGAGGCTTCCATGCCCAACTTGGCCATTTGCTCGCGATTGAAAACCTTGCAAGTTATTCCTTTGCCGCGGCCAGATAAAGCTTTCGCGCGCTCCACCATTTCGGCAGGATGCATGTGCATTGATGGCGTGTTGACCAAATCGCGCGCTAAACAAGTTGCAGACGCATAAATTTTCCCAAGCTCAATCGCTGACTCAATCTTTTTGCGCAAAGTCTTGTCTTGAAGATCTAACAACACTTCTTTTTTCTTTAGTCTTTGATCCTTTTTCCTGTAAGCATCAAATGAATATGCTGCCAGCTCCATTCCTTCAACCAAAGCCTGCACTCCCACGACCTTGTCTTTCATGGCTGAGATGATGCTTTGATGAATCACGACTTTTGAGGCATGGACTCCTGACATGTTTTTCAAAGCCTTGGCCGCCAAGCTCCTGACCCTGTCCTGAGTCAACTTGTTCTTCTGCCCCAAGCCCAAAGCCATGATGTATTTTACTTTTGAGTGCCCGAGCAAAGACAAAACGTGGATCTCGCCCTCTTTAGCCTCAAAACCCCGACGCTTAAGCTCAGCTGACAAAAGATTGGTCAGGTCATCTGGTAAAAAATCCTTGCCTGGAGCTGTTTTATCGCCTTGCCAAAAACCCTCAACCACCAGGTCGCAAGCATATGAGCCAAGCGGCTCAGGACTGAGAATAAATTGCATATGGGCTAATCCTACAGAACAAGGTAGTAGAAGACAAATAGCCACATTTGTCATTGCGAACGAGCAGTGAAGCAATCTCATACCGAAATACAGACGTACTTCAGTTAATTAGTAAGAGATTGCCGCGCTATCGCTCGCAATGACACGGGGCTGTGATTTAGTGTACAAAAAATCTCCTTGGGAAAGGAGAAGCGAAGAGGTTTTAGTTAGGAGTGCGATTCGACGTTGCCGTTCCACAAGCCTGGCAAGTTGTGCATGGCCAGGGCCAGGTCAGGAGGCAAAGCCTCGTGGATTGTGATCTCGCGTTGGCGCCCCAGGTCGTCAAACTTGAAGAACTGGATGCCGTCTTTTTGGTGGTCGCTCACGCGTATGATGCCATGTTGCGGGTTGCGGCGAATGTGGTCGAGCAAATGCTTGTTCGGATTGATGGCCAATCCATTCTTGGCACGTGTGAGCAAAGGCCAATCGCTCATTGAATCGCCCATGCCAATGTACCAAGTCACGCCTAGCTCCAACTCGAGCTTATCCATGACCTGGTCTTTGTGGATGGCAGTAATCTCTATGCGCTCGCCAGTATAGATGCCGTCTGCGGTCTGGTAAATGGAGCCTGCCACGATATCTACTCCTCCCAAGGCTTTGCAAAACGGTTCGGCGAATTCCTGGGGCGAACCAGTGACCACGAGCACAGGCTTGCGCGCTTGGCCTTGCATGTTCACGACCGCGCGAATGAGCGTACTGGGAAAGGCATAGACCTGGCTCAGCTTTTCTTTGGCCAAAGCCTCGGCATAACCCCGAACCACAGACTGCTTCAGCCCATGGAAAATCAAACCCTGGACTTTGAGGGTATCTGCCACCAAAGTCTCAAAATCATAGCGCCGCATCTTGTACTCGTGCTGCAAGTGCTGAAGCGGCTCCACTATCGCTCGTTTTTCCGGGAAATGCTTGGCGATCAGGTCGTTCATTTCGAGCAAGCCTTGCCAAACCATGATGGTGCCGTCTAAATCTGAAACGACCATGTCTGTTCCGTACAGACGCACAGCTCTACGAACGCATTCTAGTTGCGCTAGATTCATTGTCTCACCTCGTTGAAAATGTTCTGGGATGACCCTACTCTTATTTCAGCCCTTCGTCAATGAGTCGGCTCATAGAATCCAAGTCAGGCGTGCCGTCGATAATTTGATTATTGATGATAAGGGTCGGCGTGCCAGTGACGCCAAAACCGATCCCTTCTTGCCTATCTTTAAGCGCAGTTTCCAAAGCTTTGGGATTGCTCACGCATTTTTTGTATGCATCCAGATTTGCTCCGGCTTGTGTAGCATATTTTTCCAATGCTGCAGCTGATAAGTCGCTTTGGTTTTGGAAAACAATGTCATAAAACCTGAAAAATCTGTTTTGTTCTTGCACACAGACTCCGGCCACAGCCGCACGCACTGCATCTGGATGGACTTCTGGCAATGGAAAATGCCTGACTGCAAATTGGATCTTGTTTTGATACTTTTCGCGCAAAGGTTTGATTACGAGTTTGTAATAGATACCGCAGCCAGGGCATTCAAAATCCATGAATTCCACGAGCGTGGCTTTAGCATCTGTTGGGCCTTCCACTGCGGTCCAGGGTTCAATGAGTTTTGCTTCAGGCGCAGTCGTGGTCGCTGTTGGAATGTTCAGTTCTGGATTCTGTGGAGTGATTACCGGAATCTTCGTCTGGGCTGGAGTTTGAGGCTGAATCAAGTAATAGAACAAACCTGCGCCCAAGAGCACGAACACTGCAAAAGAACCGGCAATCACCTTGAGCTCGCGCGTGACCTTTTCTGCGCCAATTTCAGCTGCACCGTCGCGCAGAGAGGCGATAAAGATCATGGTTGCAGCAAAAGCAGAAACCAAACACCAGGTGCACCAAGCGCCAATAGAAAATCTTTGGATGCTAGTCAAAACCGCAGACTCTGTAAAACCAGCCGCGGCCAAGGCAAACATACCCCAGCGAGCTAAGCGTGCTTTGTAATGCGGAGAATATGTGCGGAATAAGGTCACTGCCACGAAAAACAAATAAAACACAACGCCGAATAAAGGCGTGGGAATGCCGAACCAGCTGGACCATTTGGAGGCGCGCACAACATCGCAGCCATGCAAAACGCCGCAGCGCAGATCAATGCCAGTGGTGTATGTATATAATAGATAACTGGACGTAAACAGGCCCACTAAAGCAAACCAAAACATCAGTCTCCTGGACCAAATCACGCGTGATTCATAAGTCATAAGCCAGAAAAGCTTAACCTAAAATACTATTTTTGTCATCAGTGACCCGGTTGATCCCCTGCATCAGCTTCGCTTTGATGCTGTCCCCTTAGTAAGGGGACGTTTACCAGTACGTTAAAGTCTCCCTTCCTAATTAATTGATTGGCTAGATAGACTGATCAATTAAGAAAGGGAGAAGCGAAGAGGAATAAATCACTCACACACCCCCGCACCCCACAAGCCGCGACCTGCAGCCTTGGCCTCTGCTTCCAGCTTCCTGAGCTGGGTTTTGCGTTCAGGGTTAAGCGGAAAGCTTAGATATGCATATGCATACCCTTGTTCCACTAGCATGGCATTAAAATCAGTTCCATCCTCAAGATAAACATTCCTCAGCAAGCGATCGTATTTATCGCGCTCATCTGCTTGCGGGTCAGACACAAGCTTGATGCGCTTGTTGGATAATGTCTTTTTGGAAAAATCCGAGGCTTGTTTGCCAAAGCATTCTACGGCTTTGCGCGGATCAACAGTCTCAGGCGTATTTACGCCCAGTAATCTAATTTTATACTCAACTTTAGGCTCAGCATCTAATCTGACTTCAATTGTGTCGCCATCAACGACTTTGATCACCAGCGCATTGGTCGAAGTGCTTTGTACAACCTGAATTATCTGAGCCGTGGTTGTTGCGACACTCACATCCTGGGGCTTGGCATTCTGCCTTTGGGCAGTAATGGTTAAAACCAAAAACACAGCCGCAGCTGCCAGATAAATGAACTTGCTCAACATTCGTTTTGACATGCACAAAGCATATCAAATATGATAAGTTCTGTCCTATGAATAACAACGAGCTCCCAAAAGAGCCAACTGACGAAGAATCCGCCATTTTCGCGGCTGAGCTAGGTGCCCAGACGCCTGAGGTGGATTTACACGGCTTGCTTGTTGATCAAGCACTCTATGATTTGGATATTTTTATTAACCACGAATTTGCTTATCCGCCGCGCGTGGCCATCAAAGTAGTCAAAATCATCCACGGCCGCGGCGAGGGTAAGCTCCAAAAAGCTGTTACAGACTATTTGAAAAAATCCAAGCTAATCAAATATTTCAGAGACAGCCAATCACCTGCTCAAGCCGGAGCAGTGATGTATGCTGTGCTGTTTGGGAATAAGTGACCTAGAGCTAACTCATCCTGGCTTGTCGTCCCACTAGGATGCCTTTGACCGTGGACGACAAGCCTGTCCTTCCCTTACGACAAGGGAAGGACGGTGAATTAATTAGATTTGTATCTTTGAGAACAGATAGCTGCCCACACCCAGAAATAGTATGGCTACGCCGCAGAGTATGGCTACATCCAAGCCCAGGCCAAAATGTGCTGTATTGGTGAGCACGCCGCGCAAAGCATCTACGCCATAAGTCAGTGGATCAATTTGCGTGATGATTGCCACGGCTTTGGGCAAGCCAGCTAATGGGAACAAGGCGCCGGACAAGAAGAATAAAGGCATGACCAAAAAATTCATGATGAGCTGGAAGCCTTGCATGTCTTGTAAGACCGAGGCAATAGCTGTGCCAAACGCCGTAAATATAACTGCAATCAAAAACATGATGAGCAAAGTCGCGATTAAATGACCATAACTTGCTGGCCTAAAACCAGCAATCACGGAAATGACGAACACGATCACGCCTTGGATAGTCGCGACTGTTGCGCCGCCCAAAGTCCTGCCCAGCATGATGTTGAAGCGCGACACTGGCGCGACCAAAGTCTCTTTCAAGAATCCGAATTGGCGGTCCCAGATGATCTCAATGCCCGAAAAAATGGCAGTGAACAGGATTGTCATGGCAATAATGCCAGGCGCCAAAAAATCAATGTAATTCCCCTGGCCTGCTTGCTTAAAAACCGGGCCTAAGCCATAGCCAAGCGCCAGCAGAAACAAAAGGGGTTGGCCAAGCGAGCCAATGATCCTGGATTTTGAGCGCAAAAACTTTTTTATTTGGCGCAGCCAAAGAATGTAGATAGTTCCCATAGTTTAATGACGTCCGCCCCACATGCGCCTGCCTTGGCGCATACGGTCAACGCTGTTAGATTCTTCTTCGCGAATTACATTACCAGTGAGCTGCAAAAATGCATCTTCCAAAGTCGCAGTCCCTGTCTGGATCCTCAATTCCTCTGGCGTACCCTGCGCAATGATCTTGCCATGGTCAATAATCGCGATCCTTTGTGCAATGCGTTCAGCCTCTTCCATATAATGCGTGGTGAAAAACACAGTGATATGTTCGCTCTTGTTCAAGTCCATGATATAGGTCCACATGTGATTGCGCGTTTGCGGATCCAAACCCAAAGTCGGTTCATCCAAAAACAAAATCTTGGGGTGATGCAATAAGCCGCGCGCAATCTCCAGCCTGCGCTTCATGCCGCCTGAGAATTCTTTGACCAAACTGTCTTTGCGGTCCCAAAGCTCTACGATCTTCATCAGCTGTTCGATCCTTTGCCTGCGCAGTTCTTTGGGCACGTGATACAGCACGCCATGGAACTCCATATTTTCCCAAGCAGTCAAATCATCGTCCAAGCTTGGGTCTTGGAAAACAATGCCAAAAGATTTGCGGGCCTCGGACTCGTCGTTGATCGGATCTTTGCCATCCAGCTCCAGCACGCCGTCTGTCGGGTCAAGCAAGGTCGTGAGCATTTTGATGGTTGTGCTCTTGCCCGCGCCATTCGGCCCCAGAAAACCGAAAATCTCGCCTTTTTGGACTTCAAAGCTTATGCCATCCACAGCAGTGAAATCACCGAATTTCTTGGTTAAGTTCTGTGCTTTTATCATATTAGAGAGTCAATAATAGCATCTTACTGTGTGTAAGGCTAGATACTATAAATACGAGTGAGTGAGGTGGATTGGTGCTCAGGAAATGAAGCCGAAGTGCTTGAGGGTTGGGATGATGTTTGGGCCCAGGTCATCCGGAAGGTTGGCAATGTCCAACCACTTCCATTCGCGGATATCTGCACCAGGCACAATCTCGCCCACGCGCTTGGCCAAATAGTGGACCAGGATAACGTCCGTGACATTGTCGTCGTCTGTTTTCTTGGTGGTAAACGTAATGAACGGTTCAGGATTGATGACCTCAATCCCAATGCCCATTTCTTCTTTGGCCTCGCGGGCTGCGGTATCTTGAAGGCTGGTGTTGAAATCCTCTACCTTGCCTCCGCAGAATTTCCAGAAAGTCGTGTCACCGTGCTTGTTGACCAGCACTTTGTTGTTTTCCACGATAACAGGCCCTGATGCGATTATGATTTTGGACATAAGGATAAGTTAACATGATGTGAGTAAATATTTCAAGTTCGGGGGCTCTGCCCCCATTCCCCCGATCTTCTATCTACTTTTGATAGCAAAAGTAGCAAAACTACCGGGGTCTGCGATGCCCTCTCGACTCAATCAAGCTTCTTCTCTTTTACCATCCACGGTTAACGCATCCCCCGGACCCCTTGGAGTTTCATATTGGAATTTTCCGATTGGTTGTTCGGTCAGCGCCATATCGAGTAGCGCAAGGCAACAGGCTGAGACGAGCTGGTTCCCGAAGGGAATGCGGCATGATGTCTGAGTCCTGCCGTAAATAATGACAATTAAAAAGGCGGGACGAGTTATGCCGCAAGGCGAAGTCAAAGCCTAGTTGCGCGAGCAACGCAGATGCTGGCGCAGCGCATTTTCTTCCAGCTCTTTTGGGCGCGATCAAAAGAGCTGGCCGGGGTGCAGGGGGTGGAGCCCCCGCAAACCACTATGGACATGCTGCAAACTCACAGTTTGGGCCTGTACGCCCCACGGCTGAGCCGTCGGGGCAAAGCTTAGCCTCCATGGTGCAAGCCACTGGCCCAGAGGGTTGGGTTGTTTTGTTTAAATTCCAAATTGAAAAGTTAAGTACTGCAGCAAAGCTCACCCACAAGAGGTAAGGCAAAAGCAAATACGAGGCTGGCTTGGATACTCGGTAAAAAGTAATGACCGTTGCCAGGATGGCAATCCACAATATGACAATCTCCACCAAGGCCGCGCCAGGGCTGTGCATGCCAAAAAATATAATTGACCAGAGCGTGTTTAAAACAAGTTGAAGACCAAAGATGGTAAGAGCAAGTATAACTTTTCTGTGATCCCCTTTTTTCCATACCAGGAAGGCCGCTATGCCCATCAATAAAAACAATACTGTCCAGACTGGTGCAAAAACCCAGGACGGCGGGTTAAGCGGAGATTTGATCAAGGTTGCGTACCAGCCTGAAATAGCAGGTGTCGTGAAATACGCGCCGATGAGGGCGAAGAGTTGAGGGATGATTAGCCAAATGACTAGGGCTAGGATGTGGTTAGGTTTTTTCATGAGGGTATTGTAAATGGTTTAATTCATAGTATTTCATGCAGAAAATTTACCGCCAGAAATATCGAAGAACCTTTCAAAAAACTTTGTCAGTTTATCAAGAACACTTTCACGCTTCTGCGTTCGAACACCGGTTGGAGAAAATCGAGAGACGGGTGGTAGCACTTTCGTTATCGCTGTGCCGGTAGTTTCAACATTGCCATCACGAAATGCATTTTTTACAAACGAATAAGTTGCATCGTGATCAAGATTCTCACTGGTAATAATCTGTTCAAGTTCCTCAATTTTTTTCTTGTCCATGAACGTTCGCCAATCGTCATCGACAATTGAATGCACATCAAGAGAAGCGATGAACTGATTGATGAGGTCCTTTTTGTTGCGCAACTCAACGCTGGAATCTATCGCTTTATTGATATCAACCAATAGCTCGCGATTCTTGATGTGGTCTACGTGATAGTGCTTGATTAGTCCAAGAACATAGTCAATGTTAATCTCGACCTGCTTGATAAGCTCCATCTCGAACACCAGATCATCATTGATATTCTCCTGTTCCTTCTCTTTTCCCTTGCGAAAGTCGTTATACAGGTCGATGTACGCACTGTGGTAATCCTGAACATCACGTTCAATCAAAATCTCGTTACCGGAGAACTCATCAAAGGTCGTCAAGATATTACGCACACGCAAAACCGCGCTATACAGCTTAATGAAGTCTTTTTGGTTTTGTTCGCCGATAATTCGCTCCCCTACGGGAAACTTCTCTAATAACTCAGCCACCAAACTCGCATACCCGCGAATTTCTTTCTCGCCATCTTTGTAGCCGTTGTAATACTCCGCGTATGATTTAAGGAGCACGATACCGCTGGCCTCCTTGTCACCGAAAAGCGCGATGGATTCGTTGGTCGCTTTTTCGAGATTACGAAAGCAGACAATGTTTCCGAAAGTTTTTACACTATTGAGAATGCGGTTAGTGCGCGAAAATGCTTGCAACAAGCCATGCAGACGCAAGTTTTTATCCACCCATAGCGTGTTGAGCGTCGTCGCATCAAAGCCAGTCAAAAACATGTTGACCACGATAAGCACGTCAATCTCTCGATCCTTTACCTTCTGACTTACATCTTTGTTGTAATTCTGAAATTTGTCCGACGAAGTGTCGTACGATGTTCCAAACATCGTGTTGTAGTCCTTAATGGCCGCATCCAGAAAATCCCTCGAGCTTGCATCCAAGCCGCTCGTATCCTCCGAGTTTTCATCTACCACCCCATCCGCTTCCTCCTCGTTCACCCCAAAGCTATAAATCGTAGCCACCTTGAGCCGTTTATCGCTCGGCAAATCCGCGAGCTGTTTCTTGAACTCGGCATAGTATTTCTTTGCGACATCGATAGACGAAACGGCGAAGATGGAGTTGAATCCTGCCAATCTGCGGTCCTTCAGTTTGTAAAAACTGTTGCGTTTGGTCTTTTGATCAAAATGCTCTCGAATGTAGCTGACGATATTCGCCAAGCGTTCCGGCGCGGCGAGCACTGCTTCGCGGTCGATGTCGCTGACCTTCTTGTCTTCGATATCCTCGGCTTCATGGACCGTAGAAATGTAGTCGACCTTAAACGGCAAGACGTTTTTGTCGGCGATCGCGTCCACGATGGTGTAGGTGTGCAGTTTATCGCCAAAGGCCTGCTCGGTGGTCTTCAGATCCAGCCGGCCGCCGGAAGAAGCGTTCATCGCAAAAATCGGCGTACCGGTAAAACCGAAGATGTGGTAGTTTTTGAACGCCTTCGTGATCGCGGCGTGCATGTCGCCGAATTGTGAGCGGTGACATTCGTCAAAGATGAGCACCACATGGCCATCAAAGATGACATGTCCGGCATTGCGCCCGATGAATCTGTCCAGCTTCTGGATGGTCGTGATGATGATGCGGGCGTTTGGGTTCTCCAACTGGCGTTTCAAAATCGTCGTACTGGTGTTGCTGTTGGCCGCACCTTTCTCGAACTTGTCGTATTCCTTCATCGTCTGATAGTCCAAATCCTTCCGGTCGACAACAAAAATGACTTGATCGATATACGGCAGTTTACTTGCGAGTTGCGCGGTTTTAAAACTCGTCAACGTCTTTCCGGATCCGGTCGTGTGCCAAATATAACCGCCTGCCTCAACCGTACCGAGTTTCTTGTAATTTGTACTGACTTCGATGCGGTTCAGAATCCGTTCAGTAGCGACGATCTGATACGGACGCATCACTAAGAGCTGTTTGTCGGTAGTAAACACGCAGTAGCGGGTCAAGATATTCAGAAGTGCATGCTTGGCAAAAAAAGTCTTACCAAAATCCATCAAATCCGTGATCGGTCGATTGGTGGCATCGGCCCACCAGCTCGTAAACTCAAAACTATTGCTTGCGCGCTTACCTTTCTTCGCCGCGCCCTCGTTCGCTTCTTTGATGTGTTCAGAGCGCGTGGTATTGCTGTAATACTTGGTGTGCGTACCGTTTGAAATAACAAACAGTTGCACATATTCAAAAAGCCCCGCCGATGCCCAAAAGCTTTCGCGCTGATAGCGATTGATTTGGTTAAACGCTTCCTGAATGGCGACACCGCGGCGTTTTAGTTCGATATGGACCAAAGGCAGACCGTTCACGAGCACCGTTACATCATAGCGATTGGAACGTTGGCCCTCCTCGGTTGCGTATTGATTGATGACCTGCAGACTATTGTCGTGGATGTTGTCTTTTTTGAGCAGATATACGTTTTTGACCGTACCGTCGTCGCGCGTCAGGTTTCTGATGTAATCCTCTTGAATAATCGCTGTTTTTTCCGCTATGCCCTGATTTGGATTCGCGATCTCGCTCACGAAAAAACGTTCCCATTCAGCATTAGAAAACGTAAAATTATTAAGTTTCTCCAGCTGCCTCCTCAAATTCACTTCGAGTTCAAATTCATTGGTAATGGCAAGATATTCGTAAGCTTGTGTTTTGAGTTGTTCAATAAAAGCACGTTCAAGCTCCGCTTCGCTCTGGTAATGGGCGACGCGCAAAATATTCGGCGTATATTCCGCCACCACTGTGCTTTGCGGGTTTTCCGCGACGAGGTTGTATTTTTTATTAGTGGGCATATTCGTTGAAAGTCAGGAGCTTTACTCGGTAATATTTGTATTGCGATCGGCGTGCATCAAGCTCCGCTGGTAGACCAATCGAAATATCGTTTACGAGAGCATTAAATTTATCCAAAATTGTTACAATTCGTTCTTGTTCTGCTAGAGGTGGAACTGGGATTTTGATTTTTTTAACATTCGGGACAGTTAGCTGTGGGATACTGCCACCGCTATGACCAATTGCAGTGATATCAAGCGCATAGTTTAAAAACTTTGACGTAACAAATTCAGTATTTACAATCAGCGTAAGAAGACGGACGATGGGTGTAAATTTAGCTTCATGCACTGCGTGATATCCAATAGTTCCGCGCGCCGAAATAGTTACCGCTTCGCGATCAATTTTATAGCCATCCGTATATCCATAAAGAGCACTTTCATCGGTGCCGTTTGAATATATTGGATATGGGAATTCTTTAGTTGGCATATTTTGACCCTTTAAATAATTTTCTGGCAAATCTCCGCCTGCTGTAATTGATAGACATAGTTCATCCAATGTCGCCCACCGTACCCCCCCCATATCGTTGAACGTCAAAAGCATTGAACGATAATGCTCATATTGTTTTTTTCTTGCTTCCAGCTCTGCTTCCAGCTCTGCTTCCAGCTCTGTAAAACTATTAAGAATTTTGACAATTTCTTCTTGGATTGCAAGGGGTGGGAGAGGGATTTTGAAATCCTCTATCATTGGTTTTCGTATTGATTTCACAGTTGCATTTACAGATTTTTTCAGAATATAAGGCAAGAAGTTTGCAAACAAATAGTAATAAGCAAATCTCGTTAGTATTTTAGGATTAGTAAAATGAATACGATAAGCTCTTTGATGTAGAGCGTATTTACCACTTACATAGTGAAATATCTCGCCAACTCCACCTTCGCCGGGGATTACTATTGCCTCCTCATCAAATTCAAATGTATCAATTGATTTTATAAACTTCGAACGAACATATAGCGGATATTTTCCGTTTTCAATCCCTTCATTTCCATTACTACTTCCAGTGCCAACTTCAGCAACCTCTCCCAATGCCTTAAACCCCACCCCATTCGGGCAGAGTTCGGCGATCAGTTTTTCAATTTTTCTTCGATGGATTTGATTCATAAACTTAATTCTTTCTCAATCCAATCAAACACTTTATTAAAGTTGGCTACCGTTGCGGCATCGAGCTTCTTCTTGGTGATCTGTCCGCTTTCCACTTTTTCATAGAAAAATTTTGCAAAAATAACCTTTCGTTTGTCACCGACTGATTTTGCAGCGTCTGCTTTTATAACAATCTTATCGTCAACGAGCTTCACGTCATCAGTGGTAAACATATTTTCAACGCTTGAGACACCTGCGGTTATGTGCATTTTTAGTTCAGCAGTAGCATCATCGTCATTGAACAAATTTTCCTTTATGTCAGCAAAGGTCTTTTGTGAGTCAGAACCTCTCGTTGAATCATCGTCAAAGACAGCGACCCAATCGATACCATATCCAACGCAGAATGAAACAAGGGTATTTTGCTTTCTTACACCTATACCAGGAACAAATGTGTATCCTTCTTTTCGCCCAAGAACCTTCCTCATCCCTAGATAATAGAAATAGTCCGATACACCTTCGAGTATTACATTCTTAGGACTCGACAAAGCGAAATCGCTCACCGAAAATCCAATCGCATTCGCAACTGGCTGAAGAGCGTCCTGTTTATTTTGCGAATCAATTTTAGAAGTCGTCACAGACTCAAGAATAGTTCCTTCCTTAGGATCATTAAGAACCAACTTGATCCGATTAAGCTTTTCTGATTCGATAAGGTTGGGAGAATGCGTAGTGTACAGAATCTGATGACCTTCTCCAGATAGTTTTTTAAATAACTTAAGAATGTCTGCTTGAGCTTTTACATGTAAATACAACCCAGGTTCGTCAGCAAGAAGAATAAGCTGCTGATCGCTTGAATTTTGAGCGCTTAGCTCAATCCAGAATGAAAGAAACCAGATCAAACCCTTGCTTCTCTGGTGCGGTTTAAGCTTCTGACGATCACGAGTCTCTGTATAGAAGTTAACGTAGGAAGTATCGTCAGTATCTCTCTTTTCAAAATCGTATTTAACTTCTATCTTATTGTCGTTATGGATTTTTTGTCCCCACGCCTTCTGAAAATCCACAGAGATAGTATTGTTGTGTTCATCACGAATGGCCTCACGCTCTAGATCGTCTTTTTCATACAAATCAACAAAGTTCAGGTTGAGTATTTCTTCGAGATTCTTTACGGCTCGATATCCATTTACGGCAGTCTTTTTTGTTTTAAGATCGGCGAGAGTTATTCGATCTGGCAAAAGATCACAGAAATCATTAAAGAGTATTATCTTCGGTGCAACGTTGCTCCAAAAAATAGATGCCAAATTGGCATTATCATCGCCAAGATCAATGATCTTTTCTTTACCGGTCTTTTTCTCAACTGTCCCGCCCTCCTTAGTTACATCTTCTTCGACTTCCTGTTCGAGAATGGCTGCTTTTACAATTTCAAAAACATCTGCTGTTATTTCAAGCTCGGATTTACCAGTCGCATTTGGATATGTGCGAGTTAATGTGAACTCCTTGATAGATTTTATCTTCTTGTCGTCAAAGATGGGATCGTCCTTACCAATCTCTGGCTCATATTCATCTCTCATTCCCTGAGTCAGTTGCTCAAGTAACGACTTACTATCATCGACCTCAAAAGTGCAGCTTACACTCTGAATAAGAGTACCCTTAGTGGTGAAAGGCTTTGAATCTACATCAAACTTACCTGTTTCAAAAGAATTCAAGGCTTCTAAAACAGAGCTTTTGCCAGATTCATTTTGGCCGGCCAAGACAGTAATATTGTCGTCACCTGAAAGAGATACCTCTTTGGTATCTGTGATCGACTTATAATTCTTTATTCGGAATGATTTGAGTTTCATATTATTATGTGCCCTCAATATCCGCCACAATCTCATCAATCGCCGTGCGGAGTTCATTTTGTCTTGCAACAATCTTGGCGATTTTTGTGTTGAGCGTAGTGATATCTACCACCTCGCGAGTATCTTCTGCAACCACATAACTTGAAACAGCGATATTGTAGTCGTTCTCGGCAATGATCTTATTATCAACGAGTTTGGCAAAGTATTCAGCATCTTGGCGAGTGGTAAAAGCGTCCAAAATCTTTTTGCGATTTACTTCACTCAATTTGTTTTTGTTGCCACCACGGACAAACTCGGCAGAGGCATCTATAAACAGTGTTTTATTATCTTTCTTGCTCTTTTTTAGAACGATGACACAAACAGCGATAGTTGGACCAAAAAAGAGATCTGTTGGCAATTGGATAACTGCATCAACGTAATTATTATCAATCAGATATTTACGTATTCCCTGCTCTGCACCGCCGCGATAAAGAACTCCTGGAAATTCAACAATCGCCGCAGTACCAGAGGTCGAAAGCCATGCGAGTATGTGCATCGTAAAGGCGAGATCTGCCTTGCTCTTAGGTGCGAGTACTCCGGCTGGAGAAAAGCGCGGATCGTTAATAAGTAAAGGATTAGAATCGCCCTCCCAGTGGATAGAAAACGGCGGATTGGAAACGATGGCGTCAAATGGCTCATCATCCCAATGCTTCGGATCAATAAGTGTATCGCCGTGAGCGATATCAAAATTATTGTAGTTAATGTCATGCAGAAACATGTTGATCCGGCATAGATTGAAGGATGTGAGATTGATTTCCTGCCCAAAGAAACCTTGCCGAACATTTTCTTTGCCCAGGACTTTGGCGAATTTGAGAAGCAGCGAGCCAGAGCCACAAGCTGGATCGTAGACCTTATTCACTTCTGTTTTGCCGACGGTGGTGATTTCCGCCAGAAGTTCGCTGACTTCCTGAGGAGTATAGAACTCGCCCCCGGACTTGCCGGCGTTTGAGGCATACATGGTCATCAAAAACTCATATGCATCACCGAAGGCGTCAATAGTGTTGTCGGAGTAGTTACCCAGACGAAGATCTCCGATAGATTCAAAAAGTTTTGTGAGTTTCTGATTTCGTTTTTCTACCGTGCCACCCAGTTTATTGGAATTAACATCAAGATCATCAAACAAACCCTTGATATCATCTTCGCTGTTTGCGCCTTTTGCAGAACTTTCAATGTTGCGAAAGACTGTGGTAAGGGTTTCGTTGAGGTTGGCGTCATTGCGGGCATTCTTGCGAACATTTACAAAAAGTTCGCTTGGCAAAATATAAAATCCTTTTTCTTTTACCGTATCGGCTCGACCGAATTCGGCTTCTTTATTGGAAAGTGTCGCGTAGTCAAAATCTTTTTTACCCGCACGGCGTTCATCAGCGTTGATATAATTGGTCAAATTTTCGCTGATGAAACGATAAAAAAGTATGCCCAGCACGTACTGCTTGAAGTCCCAACCATCCACGCTTCCGCGCAAATCATTCGCGATCTGCCAAATCGCACGATGCAACTCTGAACGCTCTTGTTCCTTGGTCATGTTTAGATTTGTTTCTTTGTTTGCCATATTTTTATTTAAATAATTCAGCCACCAGTACGCTGAGGGCTTTTGCTAGTTTTTTCATAAATCTGCCCATACCATAGCGCATTTTACCAAATAGTAGAAGATATCAGCCTTTTTATCCTCAGCTTGACCGTTTTGACCGAAAAACCTTTAATCTAAGCACAAATTAACCATTCCCGGATCGTCTACTGTCTTAGGCGGATAAGAAAGGTGGACAAATCAGAGCCTCTGTCCCCGGATGGTGGCGTGAACTGGGACAGTGGGCCTAGGAACGTGGTCGGCAAGGGCCCTTAATGGGCTCTTGTTTGTTATATAAAATGGCTAAAAATGCCGTGTGGATAGATGTTGACAAACTGGCATTTCAATGCTATATTTTTATTGCGTTCGTGGGGGTTTAGGCCCCCTAGCGGTCAATCCATAAACTGCAGACGGGCGCTTTTTCTTTTTCAATCCACCTCCAAATTCCCTGAATAAAAAACTTTCCTATCGTTTCCTGCACCGTCTTTTTCAACCCGCCACGATGGATACACGCTCCAGAAGAATGGTTTACCGCCTTCAACCTGTTTCACGATTACTTTGATTCTCAAACCGCTCTGCGGGTAGACTGCGATAAAAACATAATAAATAACCTGCTTTAGCCGCTTGCTCCAGGATGAGTTTGAATTTACCCGGACTATTGTTTGCGATTCTTTATACTCTTGAATCAAATGACTCTTCTCTATCACCTCGATTGCCTTAGGTAATAATCTGAGCCGAGTATACTGTTCCACTGAAGAACGACCGCGGTTCCAGGTACGAGTTAATAAATGTTCAAAGCCTTCGTTATTAAAATGGACCTGTTCATGCAGATAAGGGCAAGAAACTTTTGAGTGGGCGGCGTATATAGCCTTAGCGTTTGCCTTGGCTTTTTCGAGTCTGACAAGATCTATCTTGCAAGAAGCTGTATTACTCGCGGATGTGTCTTCCATATGGGATTAATTTATCTAGTAAGCATAACATAACCCATTCTAGTCCAAAACAAAAGATACAAGCCTTTTTATCCTCAGCTTGACCGTTTTGGCCAAAAAACCTATAATCTACGCACAAATTAACCATTCCCGGATCGTCTAAAGGTAGGACAACAGCCTTTGAAGCTGTGTATCGGGGTTCGAATCCCTGTCCGGGAACCACGTAAAAAACCGCTCAGTATATGGCGGTTTTTTACGTGCCCCGTTGCGCATTATGATAAACAACGCTTTACGGGGCAGCAACATGAAAGCGGTTTCACGTGGCACCGCCATACAAAAACCCCTCCAAACGGAGGGGTTTTTATTCTGCGTTATTACGCGGTCTGCTCTGGCTTTGCTTCCTCAACAACTGGAGCTGCGACCTCTGCCACTGGGGCTTCTGCCACAGGAGCTGTCTCAACTACTGGCTGAGCCTGTGTTTCGTCTGCTGGGTTCTGTGTCAATTCGTCCGACATAGTGTTTCATGAATCATGAGTAAGAAAAAGACTCTATCATGTATCTTGCGATTAAGCAAGGATTTGGGCTTGGTTGAGGGACTCGGTCGGGGGTTCCACCCCCATTCCCTCGATTTTCTATCTACTTTTGATAGCAAAGTGAGGTTATGCGGGGGCTCCACCCCCTGCACCCCGGCCAGCTCTTTTGATCGCGCCCAAAAGAGGGGGGTGTCGTCTTGCGGTGCTCAACATGGCGCGGGACCGAAACCGATCGAAAAAAACCCGATTCGAAGCTACAGGGGTCTCCGCCGCGGCGGAGCGGTTTTGCTACTTTTGGCGGCAAAAGTAGTTAAAGAAACATCATTTATCACTAATCCCCAAATCTTTCATTTCTATATCAACTTTATCCATAAAACCAGCCTCCTTGGTCATGGCCTTACAATCTGCTGAAATGCCATCAAACGTTGATCCGTATTTGATCGCATATGCAGTAATTCCATCAAAGAGCTTTCTGCTCCATATCATGGATGTAAACACGTCTTTTTTCGTCACTAGCTGATAACTGGAATAGCGCGCATAAGCTGCCAATTCCACGCATTCTGCCTCTGTTACGCCTTTGCCAGGTTTAGGCGTTTTATCTGTTATGCTCACGCTGATCTTTTTGCAGCGCACGTCATCAGCCAAACTGATGCTTAAAGAGATATTCCCCTTCTGCGCTGTTATGAACGCGTCCGTTACTTCTACCTTGTACCCATGCTTTTTAAAAGCAGCTTCTAATTTGGCTGGCTTTGGCTCGTTTTTCCAGACAAAGACCAGTGTCCCGTTATTTGGTGAATCCAATTTAGTTTCTTCAGTCAATCTGACATCGCAACCCGCCTCATTAAGGATTGTTTTAAGTTCTTTAACCTGCGCATTTGGCGCCGTAATTTCCTTGCCCGCTTCGCAAGCAGCCGACGGGTTAGTCACTTCTGGTTTTTTATCTTTGACCAAACTTTTCAAACTACAACCCGCGCCCATCAGGGCCAAGACGCCGATCAAGACGGTAATGGTGCTGAATATTTTTTTGTTCATATGATTTTTAAAATAAAACTTCCACCTTGCCTGTCATGGAACTATTGATTGAAAACGTCATGTGCAAAGTCAGGCCAACGCGCGAGACAAACAAAGTCCCGCCTTCGGATTCATCCACTTTGTAGCCTAGGGCCTCATACTTTTTCTGCACTGCCTCCACATCAGCGCGCGTGACCAAACGCGGAAAATAATACGTGAGCCACATGCTATTCATGCTGTCCTTGAGTTTTACTTGGCCAAAGACCTGCTTTAAAATCGGCAACAGCTCATCATTAATCCCCTGATTCTTGGCTGATTCGATCTTTGCCTCTACAACATTATCATAATTTACCTGTGCCCAAGTCTTAGCTGTGGGAGTGCCACCAGGTCCGCCAGTGCCTGTGCTGGAATTGATGTAAGAGCAACTCTGTGTAACGCTGGTTTTGGCGTATTTGGAAATATCACGCACGACATTTTTGGCAGTCGTGACCTTTTCGTTTACCTTTTTGTTGATGTTTAATTTTATATTAGCGACACTCCCCACATCCATATTCTGCATGATTAGATAGCCGCTCTCGTCTTCTGATGTTGCTGTTGAATGATCCGTCACTGCAGCGCTTCCGCTCACTCCGCCGTTAACATCTACTTTGATCAAAGGCGCCTCCTGATACGGCTCCAAAGTCATCATGACCATGTGCTCTTTAGTGGTCAGCATCCTTCCGGTCACGACCACGCCCTTATCAGCCGTGGGTGCGATGGCATATCCGGCCAAGTCTCTTTCAATATCGATTTTCTTTATCCACCTTGGATTAAACTCCGCATCTGTTTTGATTAATTCAATGTTCGTGGCCCAAGCTAGTTTGAGGGCTTGTGCTCCGCTATCAGCCTTCCAATTGCTGTCGCGAATGACATCCTGCAATATCACGAACTCGCTATCAACGGTCTTGGCCACCTTAAAATCATTAGTTATCATACCCGAAGATAAATTACCGGTCAGTTTCCTGGTCCATTTATAATTGCCGGCTGCATCAACTTTTACGGCAACATACGCACGCGGCGTGAATTGCGTGATTGATCCGATTGACCCTTGCATCCCCCTGGTCAGCAAAATATTATCAAAGCCAAAAGCAATAAAACCGCCATCTGCAGTCTGCTGGATTGATCTGAAGTCCCCGCCAGCCAAACGAATTTTTGTTTTGCCCATGGTGTACCCGGTATCCGTAATACTGCTGATGGTATTCATTTCCGACGGGATCATTTCCAAACTCTTGGCCCAAACGACTTTATAGCTGCTGTTTAACCTGATCATAGTCGGCAAATCGCCCATGGTCACTTCTGGCCCCACGATATTTTCAGCTTGCGGAGCTGCCACGACTTTGATATTGGCCAGTGCGATAAAACTTCCGTCATTCAAACGCTGTATGTCCAAAACATCCCAATCCATTTTCTTGGTCATGAGCACTTTGCCGTTTTTATCAAACTGAATAAAAACGCTGTTTTTAGTTATGGTTGATGTATCAGCTATGTCATTTCCATGGCCGGTATGCATGAACTGCGCCACAAGCAAAACGCCTCCGTTGGGCAAAGCCCATAATTTCTGCATCTTGTCCGTGCTGTAATCGCCGACCATTGTTGACCAGAGCTTGCCGCCCTTGGCATTAAACTTGGTCACCAAGATGTCGCCATAACCTTCTAATATGGCTTCGTATGCGGCATCAATAAAACCTGACATTTTTCCGGCCATGACATAGCCGCCATCAGTAGTCTCCACAGCCAACTGGCCGACTTCCGAATCAGTGTTGCGCATGTTCGTACTGCCGAACTGCTGGGTCCACTGGGCAGTGCCTTTTGCATCTGTCTTGACTATAAAAGGAGTCGGGTTGGCCATGGCATTGCTCATGATGGTCTCACCGGTCAGCACATAGCCGCCATCTTTAGTAGACAAAATGCCATAAGCAGTCGAATTGTCGCGCAAATGGTTCGTTCTGATAAACGAAGTCGAGCTGATTGACACGGCTCGGCAAGAGGGCGTGTCTGCCAAAGCTTTTGTCTCTCGGTCTAAAATGACAAACACCAGGGGCAACGAGACTATGGCCAACAGGCCAAAGACAAAAATCGGGTTGTTGAAGATTTTAAAAAACTGTTTGCGTTTTTTCAAACTACGCATATGCAGGTAGTATAGCATACACTGCCACCTTCTCCCCCACTCGCCTGGCCCAGTGCGCATCGCCATAAGACCAGTGCCAAAACTCGTTATAGCATTGCGTGAGTCCGGCGCTATTCAATGCTTGGTACATTATCTCGCGGTTGTGCTGGATATGTTTTGGCAGTTTTATCTGATATGGAGTGGCATTTTCTTGATAAGTGAGCTTCCTTGAGCGCATTGGCACGCGCTTGCCAGTCTTCTTGTTGATGAGGCGCAAATCAACTGCTCCGCCAGTCATATGGCCTGAGGCGAAAACACCTTTGGACTCTGCCACGAACTTCTTAGCCTCTTGCTGCGCTCGTGCTTTGCTCCAGCTGGGATGTTTTTTCTGGAACATGACAATGAACTCTTGCCTGATTTTTTCCTGAAGCTCAGCCGGGCGCCAAGCATCGCGGATAATAAACGTGAGACCCTTGGGCAAAAGCGATCTCGCCTTCTTGAGCCTAAGCACGACTGATCTGCGCAAATATGCTTTACGTTTGCCATCGAGCTGAATCACAAAATCCGGACAGTATTTTTTGACCTCGACCAGAGGTTCGCCGTTGTCTTTGATTTGTACCATGAGCACATTATAGCGCATCTGTACGTTGGACGTTCGACGTTAGACGTTGTACGATATCGTATATGAAAAGTTGGCTTAAATACGTGATTGTCGCGATTCTGGTGGTCGGGACCGGCGCAGTCTTGGTTTGGTTCTCAGAGCAAACAGGCGACCCATACCAAAAAAACAAACTTCTTGTTGTCGCGACTATCAATCCTATTGCTGATATTGCCCGGAATGTGGCAGGTATAGATGCGAATGTAAAAACGGTCTTGCCACCAGGCGCAAACCCGCATTCTTTTGAGCTGACGCCTAGGGAGGTCGTGGATCTGAAAGACGCAAATTTGATTTTTGCCGTGGGCCAGGGCGTGGACAATTGGGCTGGCCTGCTGGCCGAGAACTTATCACAAGCCAAATTCGTGACTGTCAATCAAAATATAAATTTGATTCCGGGCGATGAACACTACTGGCTGAATGCGCAGAACGGAAAAATTATCGCCCGCAACATTGCGCAAGCCTTGAGCGAAAAAGATCCGGCCAACAAAACAAACTACGAGGCAAACCTGTCTGCTTATGAAAAACGGCTGGATCAGGCGGATGAACAAATCAGACTTAATTTAGCCGACATAAAAAGCAATAAGATCATCACCCACCACAATGCCTGGAACTATTTCGCGAAAGCTTATGGCTTGATTGTGCTGGGCAGTGTTGAGTCTTCGGAAGGCAAGGAGCCAACGCCTAAGGATTTGGCGCGCTTGGGCAATCTGGCTGAAAAAAATAACATTAAATACATTTATATCGAACCTCAGCTTTCCGAACAAGTCGTCACCTCTTTTGCTAATGATTACAAGCTCAAAATCTCGGCCATAGACGACATGGGCATTGGCACATATATTGATATGCTTTTATTTGATGCGGGTGTTTTTGGCTCCACGCTTAAATAACTATGAATGCCCTGAGCGTCAAAGACTTGTCCGTGTCCATTGATGGCAATAATATATTGCGCAATATTAGTTTTGATGTAACCAAAGGTTCAATTGCAGCCATAATCGGGCCGAATGGTTCGGGCAAAACAACTCTGTTCAGGTCAATCTTGGATTTGATTCCCTACACTGGCAGCGTGAAGATTTTCAACAAGCCCGTGACCCAAACTTTGGACCGCGTGGGTTATGTGCCGCAAAGAATGGAGTTTGATCGGACCTTGCCCATCACTGTGCGCGAATTCCTGGCTCTCTCGACCAAAAACGCAAAAGACATGGATGGCAAGATCTGCAAAGAAGTGCGCATTGAATTGTTGTTGGACAAATTAGTCGGCCAGCTCTCAGGCGGGCAACTCCAGCGCGTGCTCATTGCCGCGGCTTTGATGAAAAAACCTGACATCTTGTTTTTGGACGAAGCTTCGGCTGGCATTGATATTGAAGGCACGCGCCTTTTCCATGAGCTGATCGATCACCTGAAGAACGAACATGGCACCACGATCCTGATGATCAGCCATGAGATCGAGATGGTGTCGCACATCGCTGACACAGTCATCTGCTTGAACCGCGATTTGGTATGCAATGGCCCGCCGCACACAGCCCTGACTAAAGAAGTAATGGAACAGCTCTACGGCGAAAAAGTTAAACACAGGCCACATGAACACCTATAACCACAAAACATGTAACACGAATCATGTAACATCGAGCTCACATGATACATGTTACATGATACATGATGTATGTTAGACATCTTCCTCCTCCCCTTCATGCAGCGCGCGCTTTTGGCCGGCCTTTTGCTGGGCGCGCTTTTGGCAGTGCTCGGCGTCTTTGTAGTGCTCAAGCGCATGTCGTTTTTCAGCGATGGTGTAGCCCATGCATCCTTAGCTGGCGTGGCTGGCGGCATTTTGCTCAACACTAACCCCTTGCTCTCAGCCGTGGCTTTTTCAGCTTTGGCTGGCGCTTTGATTGCCTGGCTTGAACGCCGCACGCGCATTGCCTCAGACGCTGTGGTGGGTTTGATTTTCACGGCTGGCATGGCCGCTGGCGTAGTCATGATTTCATTCAAACCAGGCTATCAGCCGGATTTGATCAGTTATCTGTTCGGCAACATCTTGTCTTTACAATGGTCAGAGCTGGGCATCATGGCCATCTTGTCTGTTTTGATCATCCTGTTCTTGATCTGGCAATACAAAAACCTCACGCTCATGATCCTGAATCCGGAAATCGCGCACGTAAACAAAGTGAATGTGGCGCGCTTGCAGACCATGCTGTATGTGATTGTCGCTGTCTCAGTCGTGATGGGCATGAAGCTCTTGGGCATTGTGCTGGTCAGCGCTTTGGTCATCATCCCAGTCTCGACTGCCAAGCTCATTGCCCGGTCTTTCAAATCTTTAGTGATCTTAAGCATCATTTTGTCTGAAGTCGCAGTTGTCCTAGGCATGCTGCTCTCAGTCGCATTTAACCTGCCCACTGGCGCTGTCATGGTCCTGTGCGGCATGGGAATATTCATCCTAACATTTATTGCAAGCCGGATTTTTGTCACAAAAAACTGATCGTCACACTAAATAACCCCCTGTCATTGCGAGCCCCCACGCATTAACTCCATGCTCTGGGCAGGCTCCGGCGTGGCAATCTCTTACTGATTAATTGATTAGCGTTAGATTGCTTCGTCCGCACTGCTCCTCGCAATGACAACCGGGTTGCTCAGAATGACGAAAAGGCTATACCTGTTGTGCCAGTTTTTCCAGTACTTTAATCCACTTTGATTGTTCTTCGGTTTTCAGGTCACGCAAGTGCGCGCACAGTTCCAAACGTTCGCGCGGCAAGAACGGGAGTTGTTCCAATAAATGCCAAGCTGGCAAAGCCGTGGCTGGCAAAGTAAGCGACATCATTCCCCTGTTCTGCAGCCAAAGCCTGAAGGCTTGAGCATACTGCGGGGATTTTAAGTTTACGCGCGCCACAAAACCAATCTCAAGGCCGGATTTTTCTTCGTGCTGGACAACGGGCAAGCCCAAGACCTGCCATTCGACCAAATCTTTTTCCAGCCTTTCCTCGCCCAAACGGTTCAGCATGACCTGCGCAAAACTCCCGCCATCCAAAATAACCTCACCCAAGGGTTCTAGCTTGGAGCTTAAGATAATCAGCACCTCCTGTTTTGTCATATCATTCTTTATAATCGCTCATGGCCTGATGCCAAGACTCGACTAATACATCACTTATTTCTTTGCGTTTGGAAAGCAGCTTGCCCCATTCGCTGCCCAAAGACCTGGCTTGCGCGCTGGCGCGGTTCATGGCTTCTGGGAAACTGCTTCCATCCAGCTCAGCTTCCCTTCGCGCATAAGCCGCATTCAATGCCAGCTCAACACAGCGCGACAGGACCGAGCGTTCGTTCTCAATATGAAAACCCGTTACTTTTTCTTTTACTGCAGCAGCAAACCTGACCAAAGCATCCGGATCGTGCAAGCCGCGCGTATAAATGGATACGATTGGAGTATTCGCAATCGCGCCGGAAATAGTCTGCGAAAGCTCGTGCAACCGCAGTGTGCGCTTCAAGCCTTTTTCTTTTTCCTGGAAACTCGGGACAAATCCGTTCGGATCAGCTTTGAAAGTCTTGGCCAAGGCTCGCGTTATCTCTTCTGCATCTTTTTTAAGGATGCCATGCGTTGCCATGAGCGACAGCTTAAAGGAATCTTCCCAGCTCAAATCCTCTGAAACCGGCGTATGCATTGCCATACAGACCAAAGTTTCCCAAGCCTGGTCCATTTTCCTTTCAGCCTGGCCTGAAACCAATTCAGCCGGCATTTTGTCTTTTACGAACATCTCAACCGCACGGGCAGCATCTAAATCATCCGAATATCTGTTCGCCTTGGCATAAGCCCGCAATAATTCAGTCGACATCTCATCCACCATCAAGCCGCGGGCTCTGCCGTCTCCGCCGTAGTGGTCAGATGAGAATAAATCAACCTCAATTTTGCCCTCGTGATTCCGGCTGATGTCTGAAAAAACTTTCTTGCCCTCGCGCGTCGGATCTGGATTTATATCCACTGTTTGAGCAAACCTGACCTGATGTAAATTATTTCCAGGCAAGCAAGCTAATAGTTCTTCAAGCTGATTCTCACTGATGCCGAGCAACTCCATGCCTTCGACGACCTCTACGCCTGATCGCTGTTCGCTATCCGCTATTCGCTTTTCCGCGCGGCGCTCGGATCTGAGATCCTCCAAAGCCTGTGTAAAACTCTTGGGCACAGCGCGAGCTTCTTTCAGTTCATTGACTGTCTTCACTAATCTCAATCTTGGCTTCCTGTTTTCTTCCGCACCTGAAGTCTCCCTTGACAAAGGGAGATTTAGAGGGATTTCAGATGCGTGTCGCATAATTATTTTTTCAGATATTTTCCGACCGCGGCCCACGACGAGATGGTGACAATGACAATCAAGCTGCCGCCTTCAATCAATAAGATCTGCCAAAAATTCTTAGTAAAGTACGAGCCTAGGTTTGGATCATTACCGTCAAAAAACTTTCTTGCGCCTGGTTCAACAAAAGCAACCAAGCCATAAAATATCAGCCCGGCGATGAGCAAGGATATGAGCGCGAGGATCACGCCATCCAAAATCAAAGGCAAGCGCACGAACGAGCTGCCAGCGCCCACTAAGCGCATGATCCCGATTTCTTCGCGCTGAGTATAAATCGCAATGCGAATAGAGTTGTACACGATCAAAGCCGAGAACAAGACAAAGATGGCAATCAAAATCAAGCCGAAATACCTGACTGTCTGCGAAATCTCGCGCACGCGCTCAATGGCCACGGCATGGTCATCATATGTCTGGGATTCTATGGCGAACGAAAACTGCGGATTTTCCAAAGCCTTGATCAAAAATGGATAGTCTTCCATGTTCTTGGCCACAATGGACATGGATGCGCCCAATGGATTTTGGTTCAGCTCGCCCAAGGCGCCCATGATGCTCAAATCATCCTTGTGTCTTTCCTTGAAGGCCTTCAGCGCATCCTCAGCTGTCACGACCTCCACCGCTGCCGTCTGAGGCAAGGATGCGATGTAAGAGCGCGCTTGGTCCAAAATAGCTCCGGGCGTGTCTTGTTTGAAATAAACGCTGATGTCGATTTTGCTTTCCAAGGTCTTGATGGCTGAATCAGCCATCACATTCACTGCTACCAAGACATTGACCGACAAAAGCGCCAAAACCAAAACCATGACCGTGGCCAAGCCGATCCAGGCATTGCGCGTAAAATTTTTCCAGGCAAAGCTTATTATTCTTGCGGCAGGCGTAAAAAAGAACATACTAGTTGGGCAAAAGGTACTTGCCTTGGGCATGATCAGCGATCACGCGGCCATCGGCAATGGTAATGACGCGGCTCTTTAACGCGTTCACTACCTCGCGGTTGTGCGTCACCAAAACTATTGTACTGCCAAAGGCGTTTATTTGCTTGAGGACATTTATCACTTCGTTCGTGTTCAAAGCATCCAAATTTCCGGTCGGCTCATCAGCCAGCAGAATCTTGGGGCGATGCACCAAGGCGCGGGCAATAACCACGCGCTGCTGCTCTCCGCCAGAGAGCTGGTATGGGAAACGGTGTGCTTTTTGGTCCAAACCCACGATCTTTAGTACGTGCGGCACGATCTCATAGATCCTGGTTCTGGTTTCGCCAGCCACTTCCAAAGCAAAAGCCACGTTCTCCCAAACTGTTTTTTTCTGCAAAAGCTTGAAGTCCTGGAATACCACGCCGATTTGCCTGCGCAATGCCGGCACCTCGCGATTTTTTATCCTGGTAATGTCCCAGCCTCCGATCTCGATCGAACCCCGGCTTGGCGTTTCTTCGGCAATCAGCATCTTGGCCAAAGTCGTCTTGCCTGCGCCGCTGGGGCCCACGATTGATACGAACTCCCCTGGCTTGATATGCAAAGACACGTCCCTGAGTCCGTAGACATCTGGCGGAAAAATTTTCGATACGTGCTTAAGTACAATCATGCAAATGTTATTAGAATGACCAAGTAGGTGTTGCGGGTAAGGAGGGCTTAGGGGGTGTGGGGGCTATGGTGGTCAAAGCGACTTTTTCGACCGGTTCTACTTTTACGTCAATCACGCCCGAGCCCAAGCTGGCCAATTTTCTGAATGCGACTTTATCCAAATCAATTACGCGTTCCGGAAAAATCTTGCGATCTGGCCCATAGTCATTGATTCTGACGACCACGCTCTTGGCCGGATCTTTGAGGTTCGTGACTTTGACATATGAACCTTTCGGGAAATCCGGCGAAGCCGCGCAATTGCAGCCCTTGTATGCATACCAAGAAGCATGCCCATTATCCATCCAGCCTTTGACATCGATCAAGCGCACAGTCGAACCCATCTTGACCCGGGCAATAGCTAGGCCGCGAAAAACTTTTTCTGGCTTGACCACGCGCTGAATTCCTTGGAAAGTCTCAAGCACCATGCATTGGCGCATATTTTTCACTCCGCAATCCGCGGCATGAATCTCCACCAGCGCAGTCGCTGGCACATCAGCATAATTAGATGTCCAAATAAGCTGGTGCTGGGCGCCCGCGACCAACAAACCCAAATTAGTCTGGGTGGCAGATACTGGTTCTGAAATTATATTCAAAACCCCGGGCTTTTTTACATCGCCCGCTGCAAAAGATACCTTTATTCCGGATTCAGGCAGGTCAAAATTCACGGCGCGTCCCAGGAAACTTTGGTCAATAAACAAATTGGAAACGATTTGAGCAGCTGGAGCGATATTGTTTTTAGCCCAAGATTCAGCTGAGTCTGCATTGGCCGCCTTGACTAAACCCATGCCTAACACTAAACTAATACACAACAAACTTATAAATTCCCTTCTCCACATAGGTTGAGTAAATTATAACAGATAGACCCCTCCCTGTCATTGGGGTCAAGGACGTAGGACGCGGGATCCTTCGACTTCGCTCAGGACAGGCTACGGACGCGAAAAATCAAGCCAGCTTAGCTCAGCGGTAGAGCAATGCTTTCGTAAAGCAGAGGTCCTGGGTTCAAATCCCAGAGCTGGCTCCAGCAAAAGCCAAGGGCGCAAGTCCTTGGCTTTTGAGATCCCCCCGTTCCGAAAACCCTTGGCCCCTTTCTCAAGGGGCTGTGACCTAGTCGTTAAAATCTCCTTGATAAAGGAGAAGCGAAGAGGTTTTCAGAATTTTATATAAAACACTACATCAGACTTGCTTAAGCGATCAGTGATTGCAGTTTCCAAGGCTGTCATATCCCCATTTTTCTCCTTAGCCAACTCAATCGCTAGTTTTTGTTCCAACAAGGCCGGCCTAAGCACTTCCTGGCGGAAATCTTCCTCGTTCCAGCCGTAGTTTTTGTAGAGATAATCAGCCACGTTCGGGGTTGTTGATGAGGCTGCGACTTTGACCACGTCAGCGAACACAGCCCTTACATCATCATCTGAAATCGACACATTTTTCTGTTGGCCTAATTCCTGCAAGACCAAAATCCTGGCCAAGCGATCCACGATATTTTTGTTCAGCTCATTCTCCGGAGGCGCTGTCACACCTGCTGCTTTGCCAGCCTCGCCATTGATGAATTTGTTGATGGCATCGCGCATGGTCAAAAATTTATAATAGCTCACGGTCTTTGAGCCGACTTTGGCTACTGGCAATGCCCTGCCGACCAATCGCGTGTAAACATTATCATTTGCTTTGGAATAAACAGCATACGCCGTATAAGCCACAAGCCCTGAGAGCAGAATCAAAACACCTAACACGACAAACAAGATGGTTAATTTTTTAGTCTGAGGTTGCATATTTTTTTCATGTGTCATATAGCATGTAGCATGTATCATTTCAATCGTGTTACATGTTATATGTTATGTGTTATATGAAATTAATTATTAATTTATTCAGTTTCCTTGGGAAAAATAGCGCCACCATTTATGCGGATTTGATTCATACAAATCCACTGCCTTTGAATCAGCCGCGGACTGGCTCCCCTTCCAAGTTGCCTGCCCGACTGAAACTCCTTCCAAAATTACGACCTTTTCCCCAGGCTTTTGCAGCCCAAGCTTAGCACGCGCTTCTTGCTCTATAAAATCCTGGGATTGCATTTTTATGGCCATGTCAGCCAGCTCGTTCTTTTTGCCTTCCAGATCCTGGGCTTTTTGTTCCAAAGCTTTGATTTCATTATCCACTGTCCAACCCCGATATGTTTCGCGCACAGTTGAGACTCCGACTACAAGCAAGACAGCTACGTTGGCCACTAAAAATATCGGCCACTTGGCTTTTGAAAAACTGGACATTCGCGAATCGCTCATAAAGCAAAAATCAAAGAGCAAAATCCAAAATGCATGTGGCCTTCGGCATATTTAATATAAAATCGCACGGCGACACATACATTTTGCTTTTTGAAATTTGCTCTTTGCTCTATCATAATTTTTTTTCTTCTGGTGCAAACAACGTCCTGATAGCCCGATCTTTTTCCATTTTTTCCAGCAGATTCTCCACCTGCATCACGGCACCATCATCAGAACCTTCCAGCATCTGCGCAATGTGCCTGATGCGCGTGCGCCTGTCCTTTTCCACTGGCGGATCTTCTTCTTTGACATTCACTACGTTTGACGTTTGACCTTCGACGTAGGACGTAGGACGTGCGACGTGGGACGCTCCTCTAAGTTCATTTATCAAATCCTGCAACTTCTCCGGCCTGGCAACATACGTACCCTCAATGCTGGATGTCGCAGCCGCTGATTGGATATTGATGCTGCCCATGCGGAATATTGTCTGCAAAAAACCATGGCGCTTCCAAGACACATCCTGAACTGATGACAAAGACATTTCCGTGACTTTGCGCGAAAACAGGCCTTTTTGGTCCACATCAATCACCCGCTGATTGGTCAAAATCAGCACATCCTCATCCCACATGAATAAAGTCCTGAAAGCCACGAACGCGCCAGCCAAAATCAAAACCCCAAAAATAATTATCCCAGGCGTGCCCCAGCCGAACAAAGGAAACATGAAAAAGAACGGCAAAACAATCAAGACCATTGATAAAAACAGGCTTGGGATTATGGTGATGATATGCCTGCGTGCCAGGGCTTTGACGCTTTCTTCTTCTTTCAGTTGAATAACCGCTTCAAGTCGGAACATATACTTTGGATATTTTATGCTGTTTGCCCTTGTTTAGCAATAACCTCTTTTATGGCTTTTTTCGCCTCTTCGCGCTCATCCCAAGGCATTTTGCGCCCAGCCTCAAGGCAAATGAACTGCTCGCAACCTTTGCCTGTGAGTAAAACCAAGTCATGGGGCTCGGCCAATTCCATTGCTTTGCGGATGGCTTGTTTGCGGTCTGCGACCTTAAACAGATTCTGGCCCTCTATTTTTCCTGCCTC
>JBAYJJ010000004.1:0-47603 GCA_041665165.1 Patescibacteria group bacterium
AGGACCGAGATTTACGAACCTCTAGTGCGCCGGCTGTCCCACCAGGGGCACCGCCGGGTAGCTACGTTCGGCACGGATAAACGCTGAAAGCATCTAAGCGTGAAGCCGTCTCCAAGATTAGAATTCAGAGAGCCCTCCTAGACTAGGAGGTTGATAGGCGGTAAGTGTAAGGGCCGCGAGGCCTTCAGCTGAGCCGTACTAATAGCTCGATGCTTCGGCCATCCAATGATGATGGCAATGTAATTATCGTGTACATAAGGCTACTTTAAAAATTTATGCCTTGTACGTATTATCTTCGAAAATTAGCAATGATCAATTTACGATTTTCAATTAATGAAAATTGAGAACTGATAATTGAAAATTGATTTGGGACGCTGACTTTACTAAGTAATTCTGTTACTCGGTGAAGCCGGTGGCTCAGCAGTGGGGTCACACCTGTTCCCTTCTCGAACACAGAAGTTAAGCCCACTAGCATCGATGGTACTTGGACCCAACCCGGTCCTGGAAGAGTAGACCGCTGCCGGACTAAATAAAAAATCGCCGAAAGGCGGTTTTTTATTTTTAAAAACAAGCTCATGTCATCTTTACATAATTTACGGGATATAGTAGACTTGTGTCTTGTCGATTGCAGTTCCTTAACAAAAAAAAGAGGTTAAGACTGAAAGAATAGGGTAGGAAGTTCCGTTTTTTGGATGGAATTTGGTTGCAGAAAAAAGGGATAAGGTGACTCATGTTTGTAAGGATTAGGATGTTCGTTACGGCGATGTTTGGGACGTCACTCGCAGTCGTGTTGATGCTGCTTCTGATGGGCTGCGCTGTGGACACCGCTTCGCAACAAGGAGAGTCCATCGGGAACACGCAACAGCTCTGGCAGGCTTCATGGCAGCAGGTTGCCGGAACGACGTTCGTGCCGCAGAGCAACTCCGTCGTCACCACTTTCGTGGACAATTCAGGTGTCCACATGGTGGGGACCTCCACGGGAAATCGAGTCTGGTACAAGCGTGTGGCAACGGACGGCGTAACGGTCGTGGTGCCCTGGGCTCAAGTGCCAGGACAGGGCCTCTTCTTCGGCACGCAGTACACGCCCATCATCGTGCGTGGAACGCAGGTTCTGCGTTCAAGGCAACCCTACATAGTGTTCCGTGTCATCACGGGAGGCGACGTGGAGTACACGACGCTGAACCACTACTTCGTTGGCAACACATGGAGCTGGACAGGTACGTGGACTACCGTTCCCACGATCCCCAACGGGGTGCTCCGTCCCGTTGCCGGCACGTACTTGAACGGGAACAATCGAATCTACCTGTTCTACATCGGCGTGACAGACTACCAACCCTACGTCACGTATTCCGACAACAACGCCTCGACATGGACAGGGCCGTATCTCATCGGCGGCGGTCAGGCGAACGACTTGGCAGCAGTGGATCATCACACAGACGCGAATAACCACTACATCGAGCTGGTTCGACGCAACCGGCTCAATGGCTACCACTCCTGGAATCGTCTCCTGGATCCCGCCGCCCTGGATTCCCCCGATTGGCGTGGATGGCAGACGATCCCCGGTGACGTGAGTTCGTCGGCAGACATTGGTTTGTTGGTGCAGAAGACCTACAACTTTTGCATCTCCGTGACCGATGAAAACAATTTCCGTCCTTACGAGAACTGCACCACGTACGGCTCCGGAGGAGATTCCAGTACGTTCGCTGCAACGTGGACGCAGATCCTTCCGGCCTTCGATGCCTACTGGGGCGTCAACGCCACGTCCTATTGCACCAGCAACGACAGCGTTCCTGATCTGTGCCCTAACGGGAACACCAAGAAGTACGACTACGTCACGCAGAACGGAACCCCGCCTGCGGGGTACCAGTACGTGCAGTGGGAACTGAAGTAAGCCTCCGCTGTTCAGGTTTGAACTGAGCTTACACAGCGAATCCTAAGCGTCTCCTTCGACGCTAAACACTCTCTCGCCACGCGCCGTTCTGGTGTATGGCATTCTCTGAGCCCTGTATCTCAACGGGCTCGGAGACGAAAGCAAGATCACGAATCATTTTGCGGTTTTACTTTCCGCAAAAACCCTCCTTATCGGAGGGTTTTTGCTATTCTGAAATTTTCTACCAACCTTTCAGCCTCCTCGCCACACTCAATATCACCAAAAGCTTTAAGGATACTTTGCTCCATGTCTGCTTTGTAGGTCTCGATTTTTTGCCTGGCGCATTCAATGCCAAACCGTTGCTCGTCAGTCGGGCCAAAGAGTTGGTTTAGGACAACGGTCAAAGCATCTTCTCTTTCTGTATTGGCCGGCACCCAATCCAGCCTCTCCTGTAAACTCAGGCTCGGGTCATACATGGGCACGCCCATGCTTTTGCAAAAGTTCATGGTGCGATACACCGAACCCGGGTGGAACCAGCCGACTTGGTCTGCTGATTGCACGATTTTGCCAATGATTGTTTGTGGGGGATTCAAATGGGGAGTGAGATTTGGATTTTGAAAGTCATGGCTGAGTACTGCATCGCTTACAAATGGAGTGAGATGCTGGAGATGGTGCACTAAACAAAACGTTTCGGCTCTTTCTGCGCTTACAATATGATGTCGAACCTGATCAGCACCGAGGATCAACCCGTCATTATTGATTCTGCCGCTGTCATGGAACACTGCGGCGATTGATGTCGCGGTCAAAGCTGATTCCCAGGCGCGTGCAGGGTCAATTTTTTCTCCAGCCAAGACCAGTTCCTGCTTTTCCGAGTTATTGAGCTTTTCTATGAATTTCAAACAGGCTGTTTTGACCTGATTACCATGTTCCAGCCCATGATGCGTCTCGCGGAAAAAAGACTCCAGCCATTTTTTGTCATTAAAAACATTTTTCAATAAATCTGCGATTGCAGGCTCGTCCAAGGTATAAAAATCCAAGACTAAATTCATAAAAACTTATCAACAATTGAGGCAATCTTAGCTAGGTTTCAATTGTTTGTAAAACTTGGCCAGATTTGGGATTTTATCAAAAAAGCACTCTCAGCTATTGCCTTGAGTGCTCTAGAACATAGTCCTGGTTTTGTCCAAGCGAACCACTACCTCGTGAGATTCGGAATTCTGGCCATCGAAACGGGTGAGAATCCAGACCTTCTTCTCTGTGGAGAAATAGATTTCTTGGAAGTTCCCACGGCCGATGTTTATGCTCGGAAAGCAAATGTGCAAGGAACTGTTTTGGACCTTGAGGGCCGTGACCAACACTGTCATGAAGATCTCATTACCGGTCCGGCTTTCGATGTGAATTACTTTGCCAACGATACTTGGCTCCACGGGCAAGTCACAGAATCGGAGCGTCGCTACCAAGATGCATACAGGCTCTTTTACCTCGAACATGTCGTCCTCCTTGAGCTGCGTGATTGCGCAAAATTACAGGTAGGCGGCTGTTTTGTCAAGAAGTGAGGCCTAAATAAAAAAAGCCGCACTCTCGAAGATGAATCTTCGATGAATGCGGAAGAAGCGGGTTGCTACTCGGTTGGAGAAGCGGCCTCGAGCAGCTTTTTGAGTTCACTAACGAGAATCGTCACGGACGACAACTTGGACTTGTCTGGGTCGTAACTAGGGGTTTCGATTTGAGCACCTTGCATGATGTCGATTCCAAGCGCTGCATTCAGAGCCGTGATTCGCATCAGCTCGTTTTTGTTGGGTTTCTGCTGCTCAAGATTGAGGATCAGCAGTACACCTCTTGGGCATCCATTCTCGATTTCTTTGGCAAAACAAGTGACGCGGGTTTGCGCCCACTCTTTCGCGTCTTGCACGAGTTTTTCGTTTCGCTCCCTCTCCACTCTTGCTTCATAAGAGGTGATGGAGCTCAGGATATGTTTTCCTCTCTCGGTCAGCATCTTCGTTACCTCCGTTGTAGGTGCGGGTTTGACCGCCTAAACATAGATGAAAACCATGTTTTTGTCAAGGGAGCAAGGATTTCTGGTATACTACTGGCATATGAACTTTTATTTTAAACGCGTTGCCATAGTTTGTTCCTTTATTTTGCTTACAGTTACGCTGTCTGGCTGCGGTTTGAATTATAAATCACTTGGAATCAAGGGTTTGTCCAAGGAAGTCGCGACGTTTGAACCGAGCATCCAACAACAGCTCGAACAATCTCTGACCGAAGGCATGATCCAGTCCAAAGTTCCGGGAGTAATCGTTGGCATTTGGTCGCCCAAAGGCACATGGGTGCATGCCCAGGGATATGCGGACATAAAAACAGGCAAACAAATATCAGTGAGCGATAGTTTCAGGATCGCGAGCAACAGCAAGATGTTTACAGCCAAGACGATCATGCTTTTGGCTGAGCAGGGCAAGCTCGGTTTGGATGACAAGCTCTCAAAATATGTTGCAGGCGTGAAAAACGGGAATGCTGTCACCATCCGCCAGCTGCTCAACATGACCTCGGGCATCTATGACTTTACTCTGAATAAGGAATTCAGCGAAAAATATTTTGAAAATCCTACTATGCCTTTTTCTGACCAGGATTTTTTGAAAGTCGTGGCCAAAGGCAAGCCCACGTTTGCGCCGGGCAAGGGTTGGAAATATTCAAACTCCAATTACTATCTATTGGGCATGGTCATTGAGAAAGAAATGACCAAAAAAGCTGAGGATGTGATCATGGATCTGGCGATCAAGCCCATGAATTTGAAGAATACATATTTTCCAACTGGCAATGAATTGCTTGGCAATGTTGCCCATGGATACAAGGATGTTGATGGGAAATTAACGGATTACACGACTCAAAACCCCATGATTCCTTGGACAGCTGGTTCCATGGTATCTGATATTTATGACATGAAAAATTGGGTCAAAGCCTATGCCACCGGGGAAGGTTTGAGCCCAAGCATGCTAGCTGAACAACTTAAATGGATTGATGAACCCGGCCAAGCTGGAGACGTGCGTTATGGCATGGGCACCATGTATATTGATGGCTTTATCGGGCACGCGGGCGTTATCTTTGGCTACAATACATTCATGGGATATTCGCCTAAGGAGGATGCGACCATAATCGTCATGACAACAACGGATGATGACCATGATGGCGCGGCTGTGAAACTGTTTGCCCACTTCTTGAAGACCCTTTGGCCCGAAGATTTGGCCAAATCCCGTTTAGCGAAATAAAAAAAGCACTCAGAGCAATGGTCGTGAGTGCTTAAGAAGTATCCTAGTTGGAAGGGAAAGAAGTACTATTTGCGAGCGGCTTTCCATGCCTCGAATTCAGCTCCTGATTTGAACGGGCCGTGATTGATGAGAGCCTTGATTGGCTCATCACTTTTGACCCATTCGATTTCCTTGATTCCTTTGAGTACATCCGGAGTCAAGTGGAAGGCTGCGGGATCATCGTCCCAGTCCGCGTAATTGCTGAAATCCCTGATCAAACGGACGCAGCAATTGTAATTGCCGGTCTTTACGGCGCCGTCGAAAGCCCGGAAGTACAGGTCTTTAAGGAGCGTGTCGAAGCTCGCCTCGGTTCTTCGTTGCCACAAGGCCGAGGTGAAGTGGCTCAAGGAATGGACCCAATACCCATGCTCATTGGGATTTTTGGGCTGGCTGCGGGCGAAGCACTTGAGCGCTGTTTCAATTACCTCGAGTTTGCAGCATTCTCTGAGCACGAGGTCAACAATCTTCTCTTCGAGGATGTAATCGTGAAGAAAAGAGATCGAAGCTTGGGCGTCATCGCTATTGACGCGATTGATCTGGTCCCGAATGTTGCGAATGATTTGATTCTCGAAGCGCTGTATCGCTTCATTGATCCCGTAGCCACGACGCTCCGCATTGTCATACAGCACGCCCGAGAACTGCTCAATCGGCCCGCCGCTGTTAGCGAAGATAATGCCTCGATAGCCTTCTTTGCGCAGGGCGCGCACGACATCTGCGCCGGTTACGTCTTTGGCGCCCAAGCCATAGCCAACCAGCACGATATCTGGTCCCAGCTCTTTGACATCGCAACAGGTCTGCTCGATTGAAACAAATGGCTGAAGGTGCAGCACCGTGTGCCGGTCGCCAAAACCAGCCTGTGCGCATTGTTGCTTGATCTCGTCCATGCGGTCATCTACGAACATGATAATAGCCATGAGATTTCTCCTTGTAGTTGTCGCAGTTCATTGCTGACTAATAAGGATACCTCAAATTGTGATTATTGTCAACTATAACACCCATAATATGGTTAAAAATACAGGATTGAGGCTAAGGTACGATGGTTTATTGTCGTAAAAATAAGTTGACACATTCGTCATTTTGTGATATCCTGCCAGTATATGCCAAGAATTGATGAGATATTAAAGGCCTTTTCCCTCACGGATATTGAGGCCAAGGTCTATTTATCGGCTTTAAGTCTGGAAAAGCCGGCGGTCGCACAGATTGCCAAGAAAGTCGGCCTCAACCGCACGGCTGCTTATCATCACATAAACCACCTTTTGGAAAAAGGCTTTTTGAAGCAAACGCGCAAGGGCAGGGTAGTGCAGCTCGTGGCCGTGTCGCCGGCTGAATTGGCCGAGCGGTTTGAGCGCATTACCACTGATTTTAAGAGCATGGTTCCGCAGTTAGAATCTTTGCAAAAGATTTCACGTGAAACCCCGATAATCGAAATCACTGAATCACGCCGCGGGTATTCGCAGATCTACGGCGAGATCTCTTCCATGCCTGAGGGTTCAATGTTTCGCGTGTTGGAAGGCGCGCAAGCTTGGCAAATAGAATTGCAATTACAGTCTGAAAAAGACTTGAATACGTTTTTCACACGCATCGTTGAACGTAAGATCGTGACACGCGGTATTTTTACTGAAGAAGTATCTGAGGTTATCGAGAAGGGTCTCAGCAGAACGAATCGGAAAGTTTTTGAAGCGCGCCAATGGCAACTAAAATCTTTGCCCACGGCCATGTTGCCATTCCAGCAGCTCATGTTCATCTACGGTGACAAAACAGTATTTGTCTTTCCGAGTTCGTCTTTGGTCATGTCCATCAAACACAAGGATGTCGCTGAGGCTATGCTGGCCATGTTTGAAGGCCTGTTCAATTTTGGGAAAAGTGTTAAGTTCTAGACAAGACTGGTTATCTGGCTGACTTGCCTGCTATAATATTGCCAGCTTTATGAATCCCTTTGAGAAGATAAGCCCAGCGGAAAAATCCTTGCAGGATTTGAAGACTTTTTATAAGAAAACAGGCAAGCTGGATGAGCTTAAGGCATTGGAAGGTCCACTAGTACCTGTTTTACCGGAGAAGTATCTTAAAATGCTCAAATCGATTGATCTGGAAATGGTAGAAAGGACCATGAAGAAAATCAAAACTATTTTTGCGCCGCCATTTCCATTCCACGTTGAACCAGAAGATATTTTATCTCCAGACGAGCTAAAAAATTTGGTAGATGCGCTGGCTATCGCGGCTTATGATCAGAAATTTTTATTGACTGGAGCCGTTGCCATAGAGAATAAGATTGCAGACAATCAAATTTTAGAACCAAAAGACATTGAATTGTTGGAAAAGAGCATTGAAGACTTCAAAAAGTATGTTTAAAGTTGGTTGGATGGTATAATTTTCAGCAATGTCGCAGTTGTTTGGGATTATTTTTTCTTTAGGAGCCTTATTCAGTTGGGCTTTTGGAGATTTCAATATCCAAAGATCAACACGGGCTTTTGGGATTTGGAAAAGCCTTTTTTATATTGGAATTTTTGGGTTTGCTATCCTTCTGCCGTTTGTTTGGTCAGATTTGCCCGCTGTTTTTTCCAATAAAAACGAATTATTACTATTAATCATAACAAGTTTTGTAGTAGTCTGGGCCGGGCAATTCAATTTTTTAGGACTTAAGAACGGAAAGTTCTCTGTGATTATGCCCCTCACAGGCCTTGAGTTGCCAATTACCATTATTGTAAGTGTTATTTTTGTGGGTGATAGGATTAGTTGGCTTGAGGGTTGTGTCATGAGCATGGTCTTTTTAGGACTCATGCTTTTGGTCGTAAAAGGCCAGGGTGTAAAAATTAGTAAGGAAAATTTAGAGAAAGGTGTGCTTTATGGCCTGCTTGGTGCTTTGGGCTTGGCTTTGGTAAATGTTTTAATTGGTTTAAGCAGCCGTGCTACTTCGCCATTGGTCGCGATTTGGTTCACCCATACTTTTGCGGCTCTATATTGTGCTGTTGTCTTGCTCTGGAAAAAGGAGTTCAAGTCTTTTAAACAAGATTTTGTTAAAAATACCAAGTCATTGTTGTATGGCAGTATTTTGGATAATTTTGCTTGGCTTTGCTTTGCTTATGCCACAACATTTATCTCAATAGCTATTGCGACGACAATCAGCGAATGCTTTATTGCGGTCGGAGCTTTGTTGGGCATGACGATTAATCATGAAAAACTTAAAAAACGTCAGGTCGCTGGCATGGTAATCGCAATTTTAGGCGTTATCATCCTGTCTGTGTTAGCAGGTTAGTGGTATAATTAAGCTATGAAGAGGGGAAAGGCCGGGAAAAAATCAAGATTTGAGCATGAAGTGCCCTTTGAAAGGGATGTTTGGTACTGGGTTGAGCATGTGGCGCATTGGTATGCGCTTTTTTTCGTGGCAGTGTCAATTTTGACCTTTGCTTATTTGTTTTTGAATAATAGTGCACCGACTTTTGCTGGACAGATGTTACCTTGATGTCATCTCGACGGAGGACGAGCACGGTCGAGGACGATTGGAGAGATCTTCGAGTGACTTAGGTTCTCGACAGGCCTTTTTGCATAAAATTTCTCGTCACTCCGACTTCCCTCGAAATGACAAAGGGTATTTTTAGAGGTATTCTTGTCGCGATATGTCACATATAGTTTGTCTTGGTGGGGGAACTGGGACGTTTACCGTGCTATCTGGGCTAAAGAAACACGATTTAAAGCTTTCGGCTGTTGTATCCATCGCAGATAATGGGGGATCAACCGGAATTTTGCGTGATGAGCTCGGAGTTTTACCACCAGGTGACATTCGGCAGTGCTTAGTTGCGCTTTCTGGCGAGGATCAGCTCATGCGTAAGCTTTTTATGTATAGATTTCACGAAGGCATGCTCTCAGGACATAACTTCGGCAATATTTTCCTTTCAGCGCTTGAAAAAGTGACTGGTGACCCGCTTTCTGCCATTGATGCTGCTCACAAGATCCTGGATGTTAATGGCCAAATCATTCCTGTTTCAGCTGTGGCAGCTAATTTATTCGCTGAACTAAGCGATGGAGTTGTTCTTGAGGGCGAAAAAGTGGTTGATAAGCATGATTCTGACCATTCTCCTATCGCCAGATGCTTTCTTTCGCCTGCAGTCCAAGCTAATCCTAGGGCTTTAGACGCTATCCGCGAGGCAGATGTCCTCATTCTTGGGCCTGGAGACCTATTTACCAGCCTTATACCTGTCTTGCTGGTTGAGGGGGTCAAAGAGGCGATTGCAGAACGCAAAGGTCAAACCATTTTGGTCCTTAACTTGGTGACCAGGTCAGGGCAGGTGAGTTCGCCCTTGGCCTCAAACTTTCTGGAGACCATCAACCAGTATCTTGAGCCTGGGTCCATCACGGACGTAATCATGAATATCCGGAAGCCTCATCCAGACATGATCCAGGATTATTCCAACGCTGGCGACATGTTTATTGAAGATGATTTGAATGGCACTTCAATGCCTGTCATACATCGGGTCGATTGCTTGTCAGACAAACAACCTGAAAACGTGGTTGGAGACAAATTAAAACGAAGTTTGATTAGGCATGATTCAGAAAAATTAGCTCAAGCGATTATTAACGCATGTAAAGCGCAAAATAGAACTGAACAATGACCACTCATATTATCCACACAACTTAAAAGTCGTTTTCTTATATACGTACAGCATAGATTTCGTGATTGTATCAAAATTGGATACAATGTTAGTGGGTTCAAAAAGAGATTCTTCGCCGGTGCACCTTCAATCCCACCACCCACAAAAAACAAAACGGCGAAAATCAAAAACCTCTTTCCATAAACGGAAAGCCAAAAACAAAAATCAGTGCCAAAACTGCACTGAGCCACCCCGCAGAATTGCGGGGTGTTTTCTATAACATTTTTTCCGCTGAACCCTTAACCCACAACCCTTAACGCTGAACCACTTTTGTCATCTCGAACGTTCCTCGTGTCATCCTGAACGAAGCTTGGCAAAGTGAAGGATCCCCACTAGGTAACTCGGTGGAGATCCTTCGCCTTTAATTCATTGCTCAGGATGACGGCCGTCGTGTCTATACCAAGCAAAGGCTTAACCTACTTGTCGCGCATATGGCACGACACTCTCCCTTAAGAATAAGGGAGAGGTTGGTATTCTAGCGTTTATTGCGGATAAGCCTGATTAGGGCTCGGGGTCTGATATGTACTTGTATCGAGATCCTGAATCAAGTTCAGGATGACGTATCTGTATAGTTATCGCCACAGTCTTCTTTGTTGTCATTGCGAGTGATAGCGCGGCAATCTCTTACTGATTAATTAATTAGCGTTAGATTGCCACGTCGCTCGTCTAACTCGTTCCTCGCAATGACAAGTGGCGCTTTAAAAGTATGATTTTTATCATCACAGGTTGTCCACATGTATATCAATTGTAATATTTTATGTTTGTTAAGCGCTTTAAACACGCATTGTTAATCGTGTGTATAATTAATGAGGTGGCTGGTCAAAAACGAAATACAGTTAAATAAACAAAAAATATATTAGTAGAGACGCATAATCATGCGTCTCTACTAATATACAATCTTACTGCGGGCAATTAATTGTGCTAAAATAAGAGCATGCCAAAAAAGATAGTGGCTCCATTAAAGCCAGAAAACAATATTTCAGGTAAAGATAAGTTCTATTTAGCTGTGATTGTCTTGGTTGTGCTCGCAGCTTTTATCTTAATGTTGGTTAATGGCACGAAGGAAAAGAAAATAGACCAGAATCAAGTTCAGAATAATATTGCAAGTACGTCAACAAAGCCAAGTATTGAAACAATTGTGGATAAAGTATCATCTATGATATTTGGTCAGAGCGCTGAAAAACCTTTGGTTGTAACCATAGTCAACATCGATGAACTGCAATCTAAAGACCCGATTTTTTATAAAGATGCTCAAAACGGCGACAAGATATTGATCTGGACTGAAAAGATCGCTTTATATAGCTCAAGCGCTGATAAATTGATAACTGTTGTGCCAAGAGCTTTATGGGATGCGCAAAATACTGAACCCGCTACATCAACGCAACCTGTTAAACCTTTGACAATAGATGAGAAAGCTACGATTACAGTAAAAAATGGTACAACTCAAATTGGTTTAGCTAAAACAATCGGCGATCTATTGATGCAAGGCGGTCTGGATGTGGTCAAAACAGGCGACGCAAAGAGCAAGAATTACATTCAGACGCAGATTATTCGCTTGACCAGCGAAGCTTATCCAAAGACTGAGGAAATTCTGAAGAAAGATCTAAAAGTTGAAATCACGCAAGGCATCCCAGCCAATTATTCAGATAAAACAGATTACATTGTGATAGTAGGCGCAGACCTAGTTCCTGCAGAATAACATCTTATTAACAAGCAATAAGATCAGGTCAGCATCCAAAAGAAGTCTAAACAGACTTCTTTTATCTTTCTTCTTTGTTCTCTCGTATAATGTAAGCAGCTTCTGATGTATGTATCTGAGGTCGTCCGTAAGGGCAAAATAACTCCATTTTTGCATAAAGCTATTTTTGGAGTACAAAAAGCAAAAATAAAACATGCGTGATTTTAGAATTCTCCATGCTTGAATTCTAGAGTCACGAAAATCGCATGCAAAATCTTCGGATTGCGTGCGATTTTTTAATCCTCTTCGCTTCTCCTTTAATAAAGGAGATTTAAACGTACAAGCCTGAAAACCTCTTCGCTTCTCCTTTCACAAGGAGATTTAAACGTACTGGCCAAATTAATTAATGCGTTGATGCACTGGGTCACTGCCCCTTGAGAAAGGGGCCAAGGGTTTTCTTAGAACTTTAGGGCAGTCAACCATTGCCAGAAGGCAATAAGTGTGCCAAGTTATGCCTGACTTTTGACATAAGGAGATGGCAATGGACATCAACGTTGGCAAGGTTTCGATTCCTGAGAGCGTGATCCGTCTGGTGCTTTTAGCGCTTGGTTCAGCCAAAAAAGACAACGAACGGTATCTTGAGATCCTTTCCAGGCGCGTTTTGTCTGCAGTGGTCTGGTATGAGCTCTACGTGAGTCTGGAAAGATCTGATGAATTGCGTGACCCGGCCTGGGCCGAGGTCAAACGCAGGTACATAGTCACTGATCTCGGAAGGCGAACAGAAAAGCCCAGGCCTCCAGACATCCAATATTTTTTGGACAGGCCAGGTGTTTTGGCAATAGAGGCTGCGCTTTCAGAAGTTGGTAAGCTGAGCCAAAAGAAACCTTTCTGGCACAGCATACCGCGTACACAGCAAGAGCGGCGGCGCTATGACCGCGCCATGTTCGCCAAGGTACGCAACCACTGCGCAGAACAGATCTTTAAAGGTGCCAAGGCCACACTCGACGAGCTGATCTTCATGTATGCGCGGAGTTCACGAGGAGACAGGCTACTGAAGGATGTGTTCTATCGGATTTTGGCGAAGATGGGGGGCCTGCGATTCGAGGAAATACACGCAGCTCTTGTCCAAGTGCAGAATAAACGAAGAGAACTGCACAAACTCCATGGTATAAAATTGATACAGCGCGACGGCTTGGAGGCTAGTTTGGCGAACCGGCTTTGCGCTGCCGCGCTAACTCCGGCTCATTTCATCACCCTGCATCGCATTGCACCCCATCGTTTCGGCGACATGGCCGAGCGCATCTATGCGGCAACCAGGCGAAAGTCTTCTAAAGGCCCTGCGGCTAAGATCTGATCTTGGCCGTTTTTTAATATATCTTTATATTTAGGCTAATCTTAGATGAAATAAATGACCTCTTCACCATTGACGAATCTTCATTTTTGTGCTAGACTCATGCATTACAAGAGTGTAATCAGTTGAGCTGTGCTCGATTGCAACTTTGGACATCTAGCGTTCAGTTAAATGTTGGACAGGAGAATAGAGAAAATGAAAACAATCGTTTCGTTCCTCGTTGCCCTCACGCTCTCTCTTTCCTCGTTCGTCGTCTTGGCCCAGGCCAAGCCGGCTACTGGGTCGGTCGAGTACCAAGCTGGATACGAAAAGGGCCGTCCGGTGGGTCACATCCTGGACATGTACATCGAGAAACAGGCGTGGGACAAGATCGGGATCAGCGGATTCGCCCTCATGACCAAGGATTGGGCCGAAGCTTACGCTGGTCCGACATATTCGCCGGCAGGTTGGGTAAGCGCCAGCATGAGTTTCGGCGGTCAGCAACGTGAAGGCAAGGTCACCCCGCGTTACGCGACCTCGCTCTGGATGGGCGGCGGGGAACGATTGCCTCTCCAGTTCCTTGGCTTCTTCGAGGGAGATGGATCAATTGCAGGCGCCTGGTATGACGCCAAGGCATTGTACAGCCCTCTCTCGTGGATCTCGCTCGGTGTCCATGGTCGGCGCTTCGTAGGTATCGGTCCGCGTGTTGAGGTCAAAGCTCCAATTCCCGGCATGCCGGTCACTGTCTGGGCCACGTGGAACCCCTACGACCCAGAGTCTAGGAACGAGCATGAAAGCAAGGCTCGCGGAATAATCGGAGTGCAGGCCTCGTTCTAGGAACTGCCCTTTCGTCACAATTATTGAAACAGTGCTTTGCGGCTAAGATCTGATCTTGGCCGTTTTTTAATATCGGAGATCCTTATTTTTGCAATTTAAAAAACGCCCGAGTCGAGTTTTGCTCGAAATCGGGCGCAGAGAACGGAAGGAGTGGGTTAGAAGTCGTGTGGCAGACCAGCACTCAAGTTTAAGTGACTCACCAGACGAAAGATGATCTGTTGAGCATAATCATAGTCGTCCTCCACTCGGAGTCTGTCCGCATCAGTGGGCGCGTGCCAATTGATATGGTCGGAGCTGTCATGATCGAATTTGATGCCCGGCCTGTCGAACGACAATTGAGGGAATCTTCCTAAAAACCATTCCCTGAATCGTGAGTTGTCGGTTCCTTGGAAATTCCATTTCATGTCATGCGTACGTGGCATGAAATTGAAGCATAGCTGGTCATCGCATCCGATGAGATGCAGGTCGCCGCGCGAGGTGAATATCTTGCTGATCCACTCAGGATCCAACAGAACGTTGTAGTACATGACGCAGCCCTGTCCGATTCCTGATTCACCCTTGTAGTAGAACGTAGGTCGGCGAGGATTGGCCAGGGTCGCTTTGAGCTCATCGATGTTGTTCGAATACGCACGAGCGACTGGTTCGGCCAGGTCCGTGGCAGCCTTGGCCAGGATCTCGTATTTGGCCAGCAGCCCCTCAGGGAAGGGACTGTGCCAACTGCCGTATGCTCGCAGAATCTGTTCGCGGCAAGCGAGGCGGTCGGACCCGGTTTTGGAATCCAACCAACGTCCGATGAGTGGTTTGTTGCTGCGCATGTGCTTTTCCCAATAGTCACGCAGCATGCTCGCGGTCTGGCGGTCGTAGTAGTCGGCCATGTGCAGGATGAATACGAAGCGTTCCGGAGACCTGAACAGGAAACATGTCTGCCAATCAGACCATTCTGCGGCCATGAAATCTGGCGCTGTCAGGCGGCGTAGGATTTTGCGCCAGGTGTAGTGATCTTGGACGGTAATCAGATTCAGGCTCTGCAATTCGTTTTGGCTCCTGGACGTATCGACGAGCAATGCATCGCGGACAGTTTCGAGCGGAACATGATGGCCGTTTGAGCAGATAATTTCCGCCTCTGGCGTGGCGAGCAATTTCTTGCAACGTCCGCGTGGCATCTTCTCCGCGCAACAGACTGCGCCGTCAGATCGGACGGTGACGCTGGGTTGAAGGGATTCTTCAGTCGCCCGGACCGCGGATGTACTATGAGACATGCTGGGTCGCTCCTTGTGGTGCCTACATATGTAGGCGTTGTTAGGGTACATCAGCCAAGATAACCAAAAAATGTTTTTTTGTCAAGGTTCGCATCATTCACTTTTCACTTTTCGTTGAATCTCTTACTCTCTTGCTCTCTGCATCTCTCTGTCGTAACCTATTGCCATGCGAATCATCTCAGACCTGCACATACACTCCCGCTTTTCGCGCGCCTGCTCAAAAGATTTGACTATTCCTAACATTGCCAAGGCTTGTGAGCGCAAAGGCATTGATTTCGTGGGCACAGGCGATGCCCTGCACCCGATTTGGCGCAAAGAGATAGCAGACAGCCTTGTAGAGCGCGAAGGAGCGTTTTATTTGGCTGATGGATCGTCTAAAACCGCGTTTTGCCTCACGACTGAAGTTTCTTGCATTTATAAAAAGGGAGATAAGACGCGCAGACTGCATCATGTTATCGTTTTTCCTGATCTGCAGGCCTTGGAAAAAGTCGCAAACAAGCTTACAAACGATGGTTATAATTTAAAAAGCGATGGCCGGCCCATAATGGGCCTTGATTCGCAAAAGCTTTTAAATATCCTTTTGGAGATTGATGAGCGCATCCTTTTGATACCAGCGCATGCTTGGACGCCTTGGTTTGCGATTTTTGGCTCAAAATCAGGCTTTGACTCAATGGAAGAGTGTTTTGGCGAAGACTCAAAGTATATTCATGCGATTGAGACGGGGTTGTCGTCTGACCCGCCTATGAACTGGCGTATAAGCGCACTTGATCGTCTATTCCTCGTCAGCAACTCTGATGCGCACTCGTACGACAACTTGGGACGCGAGGCAAATGTGTTTGAAATGGAAAAACCGTCTTTTGCAGAATTGCGGCGCATCTTAGTAGAACACGACGCGTCTAAATTTATTGAGACGCTTGAGTTTTTCCCTGAAGAAGGCAAGTATCACGTGGATGGGCATGCTGACTGCAAATTTTGGTGCGAACCTGAGAAGTCGCGCAAACTGAACAACAAGTGCCCTAATTGCGGAAAGCCTTTGACTATTGGCGTGCTCTCGCGCGTGCAAGACTTGGCAGACCGCCCAGTGAATCCTGAGCGTCCAATTAAATCAGCGCCTTTCCGCAGTATCATCCCTTTGCGCGAATTGATCGCAGATTGCTTGGGCGTGGGCAAAGCGAGCAAAAAAGTAAAAGAAGAATATGACAGGCTTATATTGAACGCGCCAGAGTTCTCAATCCTTCTTGATTTGGACGAAGAACGTTTGAAATTATTCGCACGCCCAGACGTCGTTGAGGGCATAATGCGCATGCGCAACAGGGAAGTTGATATCCGCCCAGGGTATGACGGAATTTTTGGTGAAGTGCGTGTACGAGATGTTACAAAAAAACCAGCGCAACAAAATTTATTATAATACCGTCCGGGTAGAGACGTCGCCGATGGCGCGTCTCCCACAGCATCACAAATAAGCAAACCCCGCTCTCTCGAGCGGGGTTTTCCTCCTATAGGAAGAAATCTTTCAAGAAAAGTTAGATTTTCTTTGACTTCTTCGCGACCTTCTTCTTCTTTGTGGCCTTCTTCTTCGTTGCCTTCTTCTTTGCCATGTTAATCACCTTCCTTTCTTTTGAGTTCTGTCCCGATGAAATATCAGGATCAGTTATCGCAGTAAATATTTTTTTCGTTTTGTTACCTGCGACTGTAAATGTATTATATCACAATTTTTTCAAGTCAAGGAGAATTTATCGTAGACAATAGCTTTTAGACCATAGACGGTAGCAAGTATTTTATTTGATGAAAATATTTTTGGATTATTAATTTTGATTTTTAAATTATCCAAAAAAAGGCGTTAATAAAGGTTAAAATGTATATTAAAAAAATATTTTTGTGTTTTCTTGCGTTGGAAAAATATAAAATATCGTCAGCAATGATTTTTTTACGTGTTTTTGTGAGCGTAATGTTATCCACAAGCTACCACTTCAAAAAACTAATTTACAAAAAATTTCCCGTTTGGGAAATTTTTATGGACTGAATCCGCTTACACGTTTTCTGTCTCGACCGGCGCCTCCTCTTTGGTTGAGCATTCAGCGCACACACATTCGGCCTCTTGCATCGTAGCTCCGCACTCGCACTGGCAGGTGCCATTCTCGCAAGCCATCGGCGCCTTGCATTCTGGGCATGAGCAAGCTTCTTGAGTTACTTCGCCACCGCATTTGGAACAATTCATAGCAATAATTCACTAAATTATTTAGTGGTAAAAGAATATCACAATATATTGCAAACACCAAGATCTAAAACACCAAACACCAAGAAACAAGATCCAGATAAACTCCAAACTCCAAAATACAGATTGGTTTTTCGGTGTTTGAGTGTTTGATGTTTGTTTGGTGTTTGTATCTTGTATCTTGGTGTTTAGGAGTCTATTTGAAATCAAACGTCGCTAAAACATCCTCGATTGTTATAGTCGCGACTCCTCGACGTGCGCTGGTAGCCTTATCTTTTGGCGGATTCTTGATCCATATGAGATGCGTATTGTTACCGTTATATAAAACACTGAGGACAGCTGCGCTCTTTATGCTGTCCGGGGTTGATGTGTTTGGCAAAGGGCCTTTAACGCCCGTGATGACATGCCCGTTGACCAAATAAGCAACCGGGGTTGATGTGGCCAGTCTGGCGATGAGCAATTGTTCGGTTTGGGAGCTGTAAGGCACGACCGAAATCCAGGGGCCATCCGAGGCCTGTTGCTGGCTGCCTGTGCTTTCTATCTTGCCGGTTATATTTATGCCGTTTTCATCATTGGATGAGGTTTGCGATTCAGGCGGGTATTTGAAAGAAAGGCCTAAGCTGGAAGAGACAATGGAGCTCCAGCCGCTAACCAGCTTTGGCGACGGCGCAGGCAGAGCTTTGGCCGAAACAAGGAGTTTTCTTTCCAGTTCAAGCAAGCGCAGGGCTTCCTGGGCTTTTTCTATCTCTTGATTTGCCTGCGAAAGCTTTTGGTTTGTTTCCAAGACGGCTTCTTCCCGCTCTTCTTGGGCCTTGATGGCCTCAGCCCTGGCTTGCTGGGCCTCATTGGCCAGGTTTTTCCTGTCCAAATTAGCCAGATGCAGGAAATAGCCAGTGCCCAGACCCACAAAGATAGCTCCAAGCAGGACGGACAAGAGGATAGACCAAGCTTTTTTCATAAATATGTAGCTACCTGATTTTGCTGTATATGCTTACATAAATCAAGAGCACGGAGTTGACTAAACCTTTCACATGACATATAACATGTAACACGAAACATGCAGCAAACGGTCTTGATATATGCTATATGATGCATGTTACATGAAGGGGGCCCTTAGCTCAGCTGGTAGAGCATCGCGTTTGCAACGCGGGGGTCATCGGTTCGAATCCGATAGGGTCCACCACGTAAAAAACCGCTAAGTGTATGGCGGTTTTTTTCGTGCCCCCGCGTAAAGCGCCGTGGGACGCGCCACGCGGCCTTTACGGCGTGACGCGTAAGTTAAATCATTGTGCGTTTTACGGGGCAGTAACTTTAATGCGGTTTCACGTGGCACGGCCAAGCAAAAAAACCTGGTCAGCCAGGTTTTTTTGTATGCTAGTGCCACCCTTGATTAATTAGTCTTATTATGATAAAAAATCCGCGCATTTGTTCGTTAACACTCAAGCCAGGAGAGCGCCATGAAGCAGGGGAATACCCGAAACGTTCTGACGAGTCTATTAGTCGCCCTGACAATAGTTTTGGTTTCTGCGCCTGTTTGGGCGCAAAAGCCGGCCGACCCATTGCCCAAAGCTTGTTGCAGTAACTTCAGAGTCTATGCCGGAAGTCTGCTCGACGAGCTGACCAAGCTTTGCCAGACAAAGCCAGATGCACAAGCCCAGGTCCATGAGATTGTGAACGATTTTATCGGTCAGGTCTTAAAGATCCCTTTCGCCAACCAGGCGCAAGAATGCGTTCACATCAAGCCTAAGTTCACGGTCGGCAAGGACGAACATGCACTACACGGGTGCTATGACCCACGGAAATTGTTGGAAAAATATATGGCAGCCTATGCCAAGGGTATGCAACAGTGTCCGCCTCCACAGTCGACAACGGTTGTTCAGCCTCCCAATCCTTGCGATCCGCCGCAACCTGATAACGGTTGCGGCAACACCACGATTGTGGTTATGCCCGTGGCTTTTCCAACGGCGCTGCCGGTCAACAACTTCAACACGTTCAACTTCAACGTGAGTTACACCTTGGGTGAAAACAACAGGTCTGAGAAGCCGTCTGATCCGAAAGCGCCAGAACCGCTCCAGCCCCAGGTGCCCACTGAAAACGTGTTCGGCACATCGCAGACCGGCTTGCTGAGGCCTAGTGAAACACGCCTTGCGGCCGTTCAGATGCCGGTCGTGATAACTGACAATGGGACGTATGGCACAGCAGGCGTATCCTTTTCGCCTTACAAAATCTATCAGCTTGAATCAGATTCGGGTGATAGCATTGGGTCTTTGGAAAGAGTGCCGCTTCTCGGTAGGTTCCTGAAGCGCATCAATGTTTCGCTTGGTGCGACCAAGAGCCCGGGCATGATGGAACAGGCAGGTTCAGCCAATGGAGCTGTGGCCATTTCACTCCAGCACAGGAATGATCACGATCCATATTTGAACGAAAAGTTCGGGAAATGCTTGCGTGATGTGGCCAGGGTGATAACCGACGCGCGTAAAGAGGCTTGTGCTGACCAGAAAGAAGCGGCAGCGAAAGAGGAGTGCTTAGCAAATCACATAGCCTCAGAAGAGACTAGGTCGCGTAGTGGGTTCAGGCAATGCCTAGGCAATCACGCACGCTCTGCTGCCTCAACAGTCTTGGGCGCTTCGGCTGAATTGGTCAAAGCCTGGTACACCTACGAAGGCTCGTGGAACTGGTACCTCTCATGGCTGGCCTATGGCGGAATGGAATATAACCGCCGCCACGATGTGTTTGTGCCAGCCGAAGCAGGCGGCCAAATCAGCCTCACGACTGCGAGTTGTTCTGCGCACCTGGATGCGACCATGATGGCCGGCGCCACAGACAGTTCCATTAAATTTCGGCCGACGGGCGGCCTGGGAATCTCTTTGCCCACATTCAATGGCATGTCAGCCAACTTCGGAGTCAGGTTCATGCCGCTCGCTTGGGACGACTCCTGGAGCCACGACCCATTCAGCCGCATGGAAAAACGCTATGTGGTCGGCATTGGCTGGGCAGGCGAGGACGTGGCCATCAAATACTACCGCAAGACACTGGAGAATAAGAAACCTTGAACTCAGCAGCATGAAAGTGCTGTTTTTTTATATACAAAAAACACCCTTGCGGATGTTGAGTAGTTAGCCTTTCTTGAGCAGTTTGGCTGCTTTCAGCAATCGCCGAGCCTCTTGGCTGCAAGAATGACGCAGCACGTCATATATCTCTTCAATGCCTCGTGGCCAGGTATAGCGCCCACCGCGGCCTTCTGGGTGATCAGCTGTCGCTTCCCTGATTACGATGCGCATAGTGCCATCGCGATTGAAAAAGAATTTGCTGGTTGGATTCTGCTCGTCCTGGGGAACCAGGAAATAAGCAATCAGGTCGTCTTGACGCAGTTCATCGGTGTAGAGCCTCCGTGTTTCTGGTACACGCAGGTCAATAACCTGGGGCTCCAGATGGCAGGCATATGCCTTCACGTCCATCAAAATACTTGCGAATTGGGACGAGAGCTGGTGTAGGAGCTTTATCAGCTCATCAGCTCCCGCTCCCGATGGGTCGGATAGCGAGTCTGGGTTGAGCTGAAAGTGCTTCATCGCCTGCCTCCTGCCATTCTTTTTATGCTAAAAAGTCAATTCGGTCAACCCCTTAAACAAAAGAGCCGCCAGGCTCACTCAAGGGAGGCTGTGGCGGCAGGGGAAGAGAGTTCGATGGGTTGTTGCTCTTGGGTCGGCATGAGCTCCTGGATTTTTGCTCCGCAATCCAGAAAGATGGCATGCAACGGCGGGTCTTTCTCTACCAAAGCTGCTTGGTCGCTGATGAGCCGCTGGAAGGCTAAGAACTCTTTGCTCGCCTGTTCCAGAACGAGCTTTCGCTCAACTTGATCCTGGATCACCAGGGCTTTTGAGAGGAATAGGGCGCACGATTCGCCTAAGTAGCAGTAGTCGAGCCAGGCTAGGTGGCTATCGTAGGCAGATGCTTCTTCGGCCGTGAGGCTTGAGGCCTTGGCCTTGATGTCGTCGCGCAAACTCTGGATGCGATCGCGTGCGAATTCATCTCCGCCTTCGCGGATTTGGCGGATTCTGAATTCCACGATCCTGGCTGTGATAATGTCCGGCGTCAAGAGTTTTTCTGCGTCTTCTTGGGGAGCGATCTTGTTCTTCTTGGCTTTTCTTGCCATGCATCACCTCATTGGAAGATGAGGCAAGTTGTACCAGAAAAAAGACAAAACGTCAAGATATAAAACAGCCCCGGTTTGGGGCTGTCTTTTATGTATTTATTTTACATTTTGCCGTTTAAACCATGGCGAATAGCCTCCATAGTCTCATCCGGTGCATATTCATATTCTTTCCGGACAAGCTCGACTAAATCTCCTGTCAGATCAGGGTAATTATTAAGCACTTTTAACAATTCAGTATTTGGGATATCTTCTCCGCCGTGCCGCTGGCACAGCTCGATGATTTCATCGGTCAAAGACTTCAGTTCGGCCTTGGGCGCGCCATTGTTCAACTCATGTGCAATCTTATTGCGGATCTGATTTTGGATAAATTCTTTTTTCATCCACACATTATAACAAAAAGGGCACCGAAGTGCCGAGTCGTGTAAAGCCCCCGAGTTCGCATGAGGTCAATGAGCGGAGTTGCCTCGATTATTGGGTTGAGGCGAGATAATCATTGGGGTTGGTTGGGGAGCTTGATGAGAATCTCGCCTGCCAAGTATGAAGATTACGGCCGAGGCAACTATGGAGGCGAGCGCAATCACCCCAGCAACAGCAATAAGGTACACCATGTCAGCCCTCCTTGGTTTTGCTCGGCCTGGTCTTGAGGGGCCGTTAATGCGGATTTAACCACACGAAAATTATCAGGTCAATCTAAGGCTGGCACTTTGGACAAAAATGCGTGCCGCGCTGGGAAACAGTCGTCTTTTGGATTGCAGTAGCGCAGACTGGGCAGGGCAAGCCTTTTTTGCCGTAGACTTTGAGCTTGTTTTCAAACCCGCCTTTTTTGCCCTCAGCATTCACATAGTCCCTAAAGCTTGTGCCCTGCACTTTGATGGATTGGCGCAGGATTTTTTGGATGGAGCGGGCAAGCCGCAACAGCTCAGGCTTGGTTAGTGTCCACGTTGGTCTGGATGGATTTATGTTTGCATCAAACAACGCCTCATCCGCATAGATGTTGCCAATGCCAGCGATTATTTTTTGGTCCATGAGAGCGGATTTGATTTTGCTGCGTTTGAATTCAGAAATTCTTTTAGAGATTTCTTCGGACTTAAGATCAAGAGGCTCGGGCCCGTAGGAATCTAAGATTTTAACGAGTTCGCGATTTGAGACAATGCGCATAAAGCCAAAAGTGCGCATGTCAGACCATAAAAGGCGTTTGTTTCCGAAATCAAAAATCATGCGGTCGTGTTTGGTCGGAAAATAGCGCTTGTCGATCAACACAAGCTTGCCTGTCATCTTTAGGTGCGTCACCAAATTCGTCCTACGTCCTACGTCCCACGTCCTACGTGTCCTGTCGAAACCGGATTGAAACTCCCAGATAATCAATTTGGCGCGGCGGTAGACTTTGACCAGTTTTTTATTGATCAGTTTTTTTGCGAATGACGCGCCAGCTGGGAATTCGCGTCCGGTTTTGAATACTAAAATATCTTTGACTGTTTGTCCGGCCAACTCATGATCCAATCTTCTGGTAATAGTCTCAACCTCTGGCAGTTCTGGCATATTAAGAATTAACAATTTACAATTAATAATGAACAATTACAACCCCTTATCGAGGTGATTGACAAGAAGGCGTAGTTCTGCGTAAATATACCCAGTACATTCATAGGAGAAAGATCATGGGAAACAAGACTCTGAGCCCAGAAGCAAAAGCCAGGGCTGAGGAAGTTTTCCAGTCTTGGCTCAACGCGGTTAACATTTTTTTTGCAGGGGATGTCGGCAAAGGCGTGTTGAAAGAAATGCCAGCACATCTGCGAGGCCCAATGCGTTCTACGTTGGCAGCGCAGATCAAACCTCCAGACGGTGCTGATGAACAGTTTACTCAAGCTATCCGGGTTTTGAGGCTTGAAAAGCGGCTGGAGGCCAAGAGCCAACTTCGCGAAGTTCTTTCTGCGCGCAATAAAGACGAGCCGCTCGAGCGTGAGTGGATAGCTTTGGAGGCAGGCGCGATCGGCAATGTGTCCAGCGTCAAGCGCGTTTCCACGTGGAGCCTCAAAGTTGTCAAACCGGATGAAGTGCAAGCACCTTGTGAGTTGTCGCCATCCACGGCAGGGCCAGAAACTTTGCCAGCACCGCCTTCGGAGCCTGAATCGCCTGAGCCTGATTCCAAGTCAACCATGCCAGCTCCACCAGCCCTAACCATCCCTGCGGCATACAGCCCACAGGCACTGATGGACTGGAAAGAGTCTGGCAGGCTTCCTTCTTGGGAAGAGTTGCTTAACACAGGGCTCAACGAAGAAATTGTCGATGAAGAACAAGTTGAAACACGCCGTGCGATCCTTCCACCCCCGTCTAATCAAGAAGACTCACCGGAGATCCAAGTTGAAGAAGATCTTGGCTTAGAAACGTCCACGTCAGAAGTAGACTTGATCTTTGAAGAGTTTTCCAAAGATCCTTAGCGGCAACTCAAGCCGCTTTTTTAGTTCTTTTAATTTTCAACTTATCTAATTTGACTGCGTAGGAAGCGATCCATTTGAAAGGCACGAGCAAGACATTTAGCACCAGCAGTATTAACACCATCTGTGTCATTAATTTTCCGCCAGGGAAAAATTTAGTTGCCACATATAAAGCCAAAGTGTTATTTAAATAGACCATGCACAAGGCGAGTGTGGCTTTTTCCGAATTAGACCTCCACCACACCATGAAAAAAGCCATGGCTGTTAAAATAGCAACATATAAAAGCATCACGACCATCAAGCCCGCATCATACATGGTGAAAGAGATCGGATCTTGAGCTGTGCTTTGGGCCACGATGGCTGCGATTAAGATGCCAAAGGCAGCGATTGAGATTTCGCGCCACCACAGGGCGTGTTTTTTTGTAAATTTAGGAAACCGGTCTTGAGTGATCTTGGCTGCGAAGAAGGGGAGAACGATTACGATAAAAAGATTGAGGAAAAGCGAGAAGACCGGGATCGGAACAGTACGGCCAATGGCAAACCATAATACGAGAGGGATGGTCAAAGGCGCGAGCAAAGAGGTCGTGGCCGTCACGATTAAGGCCAAACTTGTTTTGCCGCCGAACAAATCTGCGATTAAGGCAATTGTCATACCAGTTGGCATGGCGCCGGTAATCAAAAATGCTGTTGCCCATTCAGGGGAAAAGGTTTTGGCCGGGAGCCACATGGCAATGGGCAAAAAAAGCAGCATGAAACCATTGGCCAAAGCCAGCATTTTCCAATCTTTGGCATAGCCCACCATTTCCTTAAAATCCAGCCGCAAGCTGGACGTAAAAAAGATGAGCATCAGTAAAGGCGTGGAGTATATTGCCAGAGGCAAAAAGAATTTTGGGAAAATAATACCCAAAACAATGCCCAAGACCACGATCATGATTTGGTTTTCAAACAAAAAGTGCCTGGTCTTTGCAATCCAGCTCATAAAAGGCGCACCCTTACTTTGGCCAAGTCTTTGTGCGAAGGATATGACTTCAAAATTCCGGCTTTTGCTCCCATATGCGTGATTACGCCCAGGCTGTTATTCATGCCTGCACGCAAACCCTGTTCTAGATCGTCAGTCTTGATGAACGCGGCCACGAAAGCGCTGCCAAAGGCATCGCCTGCGCCCGTGGTGTTGATTCTGCGACCAGGCAAAGCATCCCCGAAAATCAGTTTTTTGTTTTTTGGATCAAAATAATATGCTCCATGCGGACCGTCCGTGACAACAAGGGCTGTGAGGGGGAGAGGGCCTAGCTTTTTCATGACACTTTCCAAATGTCTGGGAGCTTTCTCAGCCAGACCAGCTGCTTCTTCGCGGTTCATGATCAAGATATCGGTCTGTTTGATCAGCTGTCGCAGGCCTGTCAGCCCGTGATGCAACTCGCCATTGCCTGGATTCCAGGCGATTTTGATACCGGCTTTTTTCGCATGCGCAAAAATGGGTTTGATCCTTTTCAAGTCATCACTAATCGAGGTCAGATAAATCCACTTGGTTTTTACTTTGCGCCAGTTGATTAGGTCAGGGTTAAGCTGGGCGGCGGCGCCTCTATAGGCAAGTATGCTGCGCTGACCAGTGCCCGCGAGGATAATCAACGAATAGCTGGTTTTTTCTTTGTATCCGACCTGGGTTTCTTTGACTTTTATTTTGTTCTCATGCAAAACATCCAAGACCTCGCGGCCATTCTGGTCATCGCCTACGCGGCAGATGCAATTTGTCCTTAAACCAAAGCGCTGAAAAGTCACGGCCGCGTTCGTGGCGCCGCCGCCGGTTTCAAAAATCACATCATCTACTGCAATTTTTGCGCCCATGGGAAGGCGAGCATCAAAACCATCCGGAGCATTAGCATCTTTTTCACGTTCAAAATGCGTGCTGCGTACAAATACGTCGCGCGTACCCGCCCCTATGGTGCAAACGTCAAACCTAGAGAACATTACGGGTATTATAGCACAACTTAGTTGCCTCTCCTTTGATTCCCCGCCTACGAGAGAAGGCGGGGACCTTTAGTGATTTAAGTCACGAAACAAACAAGTCCCCGCCTTGAAAAGGAGGGGCGTCCTGCGAGGCCAAAGAGCAGGACGGGGTGGTTCCGACTGCCATGACACAAAAAAACGGGCATGTTAATCTATCGGCATATGAAAAAGATGTGCGTATTTGCAGTAATTTTTGCCACAACTTGGCTTATATCATCTGTCCCGGCCCAAGCAGCCCCGATTGACCAGGAAGTCATCAAAGATTTCAGTGCCCAGGCCACGCTGACCCCGGACCGCATGCTGAAAGTCAAAGAGACTATTGAGTATGATTTTGGTTCTACGCCAAAACACGGCATATATAGGTATATTCCCGAGGCTTATTCGCGCAATGGTTTGCGCTATAATTTGAGGTTTGATGTTCTGGATGTTAAGCGCGATGGCCAAAGCGAGCCTTATGAATTGAGCCGTACAGGCGGTGACTTGCGCTTGAAGGTCGGGAGAGCGGATTCCACCATGACTGGTGCCCATGTCTATATCATTGAGTATCAGACAGACAAGGCCATCAACTTTTTCAAGGATCACTCAGAGCTGTATTGGAATGTGAACGGCATTGGCTGGCCTGTAGCAGTTGAAAAGACGTCTTTTGAATTGATCTCGCCGTTGGGCGCATCCACTACCCAGCAGTTCGCTTGTTTTACCGGGCATTTGGGTTCGACTGAGAACTCGTGCACGCTTTCAAGCACCAAAGATTCTTTGCTTGTATCTGCTGACCGCTTGTTGAATCCAGAAGAGACCATGACAGTCGTCTTCAGCTTCCCCACGGGCATGATCAAGCAGCCTACTGGCTGGGAAATTTTTTGGAGCACGTTCAAGGACAATGTCATCCTTATCTTTCCGTTGATCGCCTTGGCCATCATGCTTTATTTATGGAGCACGCGCGGCAAAGACCCGCCGCCGGACACGATCATCCCCCAATACGACATACCTCAAGGCTTGGATCCCATGCTTTTGTCTGCGGCTTTGGGCGAGGGTGTGATTCCGAGCCGGGGAGTGACGGCTGATTTGATAGAAATGGCGCGCAAAGGCTACCTGAAAATAGAATATGGCGAAGAAAAGAAATTATTCGGCACCAAGCAGATATTCACTTTCGTGAAAGGTAAGCTGCCTGCAGACAATCCGAAGTGGCACAGGACCCTTTGGAACGGATTGTTTGATGGCGGAGACTCGGACAAGGCGACTATCGATGATCTGAAAGAAAAGCAATTCTATTCGGATATCCAAAAAGCCAAAGTTCAGGCCACGCCAGAGCTGAGCAAGCTTCATATCTTTGCGTTCAATCCTTATGCTGTGCGTTCCTTATATGTTGTGGCGGCCCTGATCGCTGCATTTGTCGTGCAAGTGATCGGCAATGACACACCAGCCGGCATATGGGCGGCTGTCATGACTTTTTTGGTTGTCGCTATCGTGGGCTGGTTCATGCCGCGCCGCACCAAAGAGGGGACGGCCTTGGTGGCCGAGGTCAAAGGCTTCAAATGGTTCTTGAGCGTGACCGAAGAGGAGCGTCTTAAGTTCCATAATGCCCCAGCCAGGACACCGGCCCAGTTCATGGAGTTTTTGCCGGCTGCCATTGCGCTCGGCGTGGAAACTGAATGGGCCGAACAGTTCAAGGATCTACAGATTCCGCCGCCAGACTGGTATAACGGCAACATGAGCACATTTAACAGCCTCTTGTTGGTTCATTCGCTTTCCAGTATGCATACAGCCGCAGTATCCGCGGCTTATTCGCCTCCGGCCAGCACCGCAGGCGGCGGCGGATCTGGTTTTTCCGGTGGTGGAGGCGGCGGAGGTTTTGGTGGAGGCGGCGGTGGGAGCTGGTGATTTGACCGGCTTTGCGCTCTGGTATATCCTACTATCCATACCTGGGGGGTAGGTATGCCTATTTTATGAACCAAAACAAGCAAAAAGCCTTGCTCAGCTATAAAAAAGCCTCGTCTTTGCTCAAACGCATCATTGAGATGACAGAGTCAGACACATATTGCATGGATATCATGCAGCAAAACTTGGCTGCTATCGGCTTGCTTAAGTCTGCGCACCAGACTTTGATGGAAAACCACCTCAACACCTGCTTTAAGACAGCTATGGAAAAGAGCGATGCTAAGCGCAAACAGCGGATGATTGAAGAAATCCTAAAAGTTTCTAAGCTAGCCAGCAAATAACTATGAAACGCAGCCTGGCAGCATATATAGGAGTATCCCTTAGCATATGGATGGCCATTGGCGTTTTTTGTTCGCACATTTTTATGCAGCCAGCCCAAGCCGCAGGCAGCATGCCTATCCATTGCATGGGTATTTCGGCCAGCGACTCAAATATTTTGCCGCAAGCTTCAAATACCAGTCTGCCGGATTGCTGTGTCAGCCAAAACGACAGCTCCTCAAATAAGCCAGCGACTTTTAATGGCCTGAGTTTTGATTTACAGGCAGCCGATCTGACTGAAAGCACGACTTTTTCCATAACAAAAAATCAAACACGCATAAAATGCTTGCATTTTTCCCAGGCACCGCCTGGTCTTGTGTTGGTCAACACCACGATTTTGCGCGAGTGATCTTCGTAAAACTTAAAGCCCCCTTGATAAAGGGGGATCGAGGGGGATTTTAACATTAAGCTTTTATGAAGACTGAAAACAATAAAATTATCGTGCCCATAAAAGGCATGCATTGCAAATCATGCGAGATTCTGATCGAAGAAAAGCTCAAAGAAGTTGAGGGCGTATCAAAAGTCGAGGTGGACCACAAGCAGGCCAAGGCAGAAGTCCATTTCCGCGACAATAAGCCTGACGAAAAGATGATTGAAGAGGCGATCGCGAGCGCAGGCTATCAAGTCGGCGAAGCAGGGCCAGATGAATTGATCATAAAAGACAAAAAAGCCTATTGGGATTTGGGCATAGCCTTCCTGATCTTGGTCAGCATCTATTATGTCGGCAAAGCTTTGGGCTTTGGCAGCCTGGCAGGAGCAGCGACCTCAGGTTCGTCCAGTTTGCCTGTCGTCATCCTCGTCGGATTAACCGCCGGCTTCTCGACTTGCATGGCTTTGGTCGGCGGCTTGGTGCTCGGTGCATCTGCGCGCCACGCTGAACTGCATCCCGAAGCCACCTGGTCGCAAAAATTTAGGCCGCATTTGTACTTTAATCTGGGCAGGATCATGTCATTCTTTCTACTTGGCGGCATTTTGGGAGCCATCGGATCATTTTTTCAGCTTTCATCCCTTGCGCTTGGCATTCTGACGCTTGCAATCGGAATAGTGATGCTGATCATGGGCTTGCAATTGATCAATATTTTCCCGTGGCTGGAAAAATGGAAACTGACTTTGCCTAAAGGCATCAGCAATGCCTTAGGCTTGGCCAAGCATCAAAAGGAATATTCCCACACTGGGTCAATGATTTTGGGCGCTGGCACATTCTTCTTGCCCTGCGGCTTTACCCAAGCCATGCAGATTTTGGCCATGGGCAGCGGCAGCTTTATGCGCGGTGCGCTCATCATGTCGTTCTTTGCGCTCGGCACAGCGCCTGGCTTGCTTGGCATTGGCGGGTTGACCTCAATCGTAAAAGGCAAAATGACCGGCAAATTCTTTAAAGCCGCTGGTTTGGCCGTGATTTTCTTCGCCTTGTTCAATATCAGCAATGGTTATCGCCTCACAGGCTGGAATATCAGCTGGGCCGCTGGGAATAATAGCATTCAACTCAATGATCCTAACGTGATACTGCAAAACGGAGTGCAAATCGTGAGAATGGCACAGACCGGTAGAGGCTATTCGCCTTCTTCATTCACCATCAAAAAAGGAGTCCCGGTCAAATGGATTGTTGACTCGCAGAATGCTTATACTTGCGACAGCGTTATCGTTGTCCCAGCCTTGAACATCAGGAAAAATCTAGTGGCCGGCGAAAATACCATAGAGTTCACGCCTTCGCAGGTTGGAAAAATTACATTCTCCTGTTCCATGGGCATGTATTCCGGACAATTCATCGTGACTGATGGCTCTGGAGCAACTGCACCATCTGCGCCTTCTGTTGCAACACGCGGATCCAGCTGCGGTGGCAGCGGGGGAGGTTGCGGCGGTTGCGGCGGAGGAGCTCCCAAGCCAGCTGTCCAGGCGCCACCGGCCCAAGTCGCTGATGATGTCCAAATCATCAATGCTGGTTTCACGTACAACAATGACATCCAACCCAATACGTTCACGGTCAAGGTTGGCAAACCTGTGCGGTTCGTGGTCAATCCTACGGAAAACGGGGCAGGTTGCATGAGCACAATCATGATCCCGGGCTTGTATAATAATCCCGTGCAGATTCGCGCCGGCCAGCAGATCGTAATGGAGTTCACGCCGGATAAACCCGGGCAGTATCAGATTACCTGCGCCATGGGCGTGCCGCGCGGCACGATTAGCGTCCAATAATCCAAAATATGAAAATATCATTCAAACTCCAGGGTTTGACCTGCGAGGCTTGCGTTAAATTATGCGAAATCAAAATCAAGAAAATTCACGGAATAACGAATATCAAATATAATGTATCCAAAGGAGTCATGGACGTGGAGTCTGAAGGCCAAATCAACCTCGGCCAAATCCAGGCCGCTTTGTCCAACACTCCATATCAGGCAACAGCCTTATAATTATGTCCCAAAACATCAAGCTTAATATCAGCGGCATGCATTGCGCTTCGTGCGTACAGCTGATCAAGGAGGAACTGAAAGAAGTGCCGGGGTTTGAGTCTGCAGAGATTGACCATCAAACTGGCGATGCCATGATCATTGCGTCTGAGCAAGTTTCTCTGGACGAGATTCTGGCTGCAGTAAAGCGGGCAGGCTATTCGGCTGTGGCTGCAAACCGGCAGGAAAATCCGTTTGATGGACCCATAAAAATCAAACTTCAGATTGACATTGAGGCGAACGGCAAGACTTTCAGGGCCAATAACGTGACCATGGATCATTCTGAACATGTGGGCCATGCCATGCCCATGGAAGTTGAGCCAGAAGTGAAGGAAATCCAAAAAATATCAGACCCAAAGCGCGTTGAGTTTTCAATCTCAGGCATGCATTGCGCGTCATGCGCCGCGATCATTGAAAAGTCAGTCAAAAAAGTGCCTGGCATCGCCCAGGTCAACGTCAATTTCGCGTCTGAGAACGCTGCCGTGGTATTCAGCGGAAAGCAAAACATACCGGCTGTGATTGAAGCCGTGAAAAAAGCCGGTTATTCGGCTCAGGAGATCCCTATCGGAGACAGTGATTTCATGGAGCATAAGCATGCAGCCACCACAACAGGATATTTGCGCAGGTTCATCATCAGCGCAATCTTGAGTTTGCCCATGGTCTACTTCATGCTCATGGATTTTGTGGCTGGAGCGCCATTCAGGATTGCACTCCTGCCCTATGTAGGCATAGTATCCTTGATTTTGGCCACGCCCATACAATTCATCATCGGCGCGGGTTTCTACAAAGGCACTTGGTCCAGTTTGCGCATGAAAATGTTCAATATGGACAGCTTGATTGCCATTGGAACATCAGCGGCCTTCATCTACAGCTTGGTCAGCTTTGTCTTGTTCTTCATCAAAACTGGTTCACCCATTGGGATTGATGGCAAGATCCCTGATTTGTACTTTGAAACGTCCGCGTTCTTGATCACATTCGTCATGCTCGGCAAATGGCTTGAAGCGCGCACTAAAGGTAAGACGTCTGAAGCTCTGAAAAAGCTCATGGGTTTGCAAGCCAAGACAGCGCGCTTGATCAGAAACGGAAAAACACTGGATATTCCGGTGGATGAGGTCGTCAAAGGCGACATAGTGATGGTCAGGCCAGGCGAAAAAATTCCAGTTGACGGAAAAATCATCAAAGGCTCGTCAGCTGTTGATGAATCAATGATTACGGGCGAAAGCATGCCAGTCGAAAAGAATGTCGGAGACAATGTCATTGGCGCAACAATGAATAAGACCGGAAGCTTTGAGTTTCAAGCAACAAAAGTCGGGGGAGAGACTGCCTTGGCCCAGATCATCAGATTGGTTGAGCAAGCTCAAGGTTCGCGCGCGCCCATCCAAGGTTTTGCGGACCGCGTATCTGCCTGGTTTGTGCCAGCCGTGCTTGTCATTGCCGTGCTGACATTCATTGTCTGGATGCTATTGGGCGCAGGCCTGCAATTCTCGCTCATGGCCTTCACTGCTGTGCTCGTGATTGCCTGCCCATGCGCTTTGGGCTTGGCCACGCCGACCGCGATCATGGTCGGCACTGGCAAAGGCGCGGAAAAAGGCATCTTGATCAAAGGCGGAGAGCCGCTTGAAGCTGCCTGCAAGATCAACGTCGTACTATTTGATAAGACTGGCACTATCACCAAAGGCAAACCCGAGGTGACAGATGTTTTGTCATTCGGCCTGGACGAGGATGAGGTTATTTCTATCGCGGCCAGCATTGAAAAGCAGTCAGAGCATCCTTTGGCTGAAGCCATCTACAAGCACGCGGAAAAAGAAAGCATTGCTTTGGAAGAAGTCAAGAATTTCAAAGCTATTCCTGGGCACGGCGTGCAAGCCGAGGTCAACGGACACGTCTATTATCTGGGCAATAGGAAGTTGATGGAAGAGATTGCAGGCGCTGACATAGAAAAAATAAACCGCAAGTCCAAAAAGCTTGAGGAGCAGGGCAAGACAGTCATGTTGCTCGCGCGAGCTAATGAAATCGTTGGCGCTGTGGCCGTGGCAGACACAGTCAAAGACACGTCGCGCGAAGCAATCGAAAAATTAAAGAAGCTTAAGATCGCGGTTTACATGGTAACTGGCGACAATGAGCGCACAGCCAAAGCTATTGCCTCGCAAGTCGGCATTACGAATATTTTGTTTGAGGTTTTGCCCGAGGACAAAGCCGGCGAAGTAAAGAAACTTCAGGATACGGGCAAAAAAGTAGCCATGGTCGGCGATGGCATCAATGATGCACCAGCTCTAGCTCAGGCTGACCTGGGTATTGCCATGGGCAGCGGCACGGATGTGGCCATGGAATCAGGCGGCATCGTAATCATGAAAAATGATTTGCGCGATGTTGTGACTGCGATTGAACTTTCGCGCGAAACAGTCAACAAGATCAAACAGAATATGTTTTTTGCTTTGTTCTACAATATGGCTGGCATTCCGATTGCCGCGCGAGTTTTTATGGGCTTGGGCCTTATCCTCAAACCAGAGCTGGCTGGCCTGGCCATGGCCATGAGTTCAGTATCAGTCGTGACGAATTCGCTTTTGCTCAAAACATTCAAACCCGGAAAAACAAATTATCTTTCCTTGGCCGCGCCCGTTGTCATGGTCTTGGTCTTCGGATTCTTTTTCCTGGAGTTTGCACGCCTAAGCACTGGCATGAAATAAAAAATCCCGTAGAAACATTGCTTTGCAACGTCTCTACGGGGAGAACTAACGAGAAGAAGGAGGGAGGGGAGGGGGTCCACCTCGGCGCTTCTTGGATTGTCCGGAGGCCGGTTCTTCGCCAGCCTTCTTTGCCCGACGCATGTCGAGTTCCATTTTGAGGAGCGTCTTGAGCTCTTCCAGGGGCGCTCTAATCGTCTGCTTTCTGTTGTATTGGCCAAAGGGTACGCCTGCTTCGAACAGGAGCGAGATGATTCGGCGCGCTTCCTGCTCGCTGGATTCACCGGTCGGCCACATATCACCGGAAACGACGCCGTTGACTTTGTGTAGGAACTTGGTCGGGGTGGAATCAGGAAGAGTGATGCCCAGTTCTGTTCTGAGCCCTTTGAGGATCTCCAGTTTCAGGTCCTCGTCACTCGTATTGGTCTCGCTGGGCGGAGGCGGTGCATCAGACTTTGTTCCGCCTGCTGCCAGGAACTGGCCACTCATGCCGGAGTTGTCGACTGACCGAGCGAATTCTTTGCCCGCAAGGTCTTCTTCCGCAGGCTCATCGTCTGCAGGCTTGGTGGCTGTTGCCGCATCCTCGATCAGCTCGCTCGCATCAATCGTCTCAGATGCGATGGCACCCGGGGGCATGGTCTCGGACGAGACCTGGATGGTCGTGTCGTCGTCGCGTGCGATGGGCAGAGCCTTCCAATCATCCTCCGGAGCCACCGCCGCGTTCAGGGCCGCGATCACATCGCGCTTGTCTTCGGGCTTGACCCTCTCGGCATAGACTGCGGTGATGCTGCGGAAAGATGCCTTGCTCTCCTTGGGAGGTTGGCCGCCGCTGACTTGTTCATCAGGCGGCGGCACTATGCTTTTGGGCTTGTCTCCTCGACCACGATGACGCCTTCAATGTTGAAGCCCATAGTCATACCAAGGCCATCGATTACAGGACCCCACACAGAGGGATCGAAGGACTCGACCAAGACGTCGAAGCCCACGATATCCATTTCCACTTTGGAGGTGAAGTCTGCGAGCCTGTTCTCGTACTCGTATTTCAGGCGCAGGCGATCTACTGCGCTTCGTTTCGAGGCAGGGACCTTCGTAGCCCAGGTTTCGAAGTCGAGTTTGGACCGGATGTCCTTGTGATCGATCAGCCCATGCGCTAGTCCACGCTCGATGAGATGCGCGATGAAAGCTTTTTCGCGCGGACCACTTTCGGCGATTACATTGTTCAAGGCTTTTCGAACTTCCGACCAGAACGTCTCGTTGAAGATGTACACGGCCAAGACCTCGGGCGAGAAAGCTGCCTCGAATTCGTCTAGCGTCGTATCTTCATCGTCCAGCACAGCGTCGATCGCGTCGGTTTGCTTCTCGGCCGTGCCGTACTTCTTGAGTGCGGTTTTGAGCTTGAGGCCCGTAAGGTCGTGGACGATCTTCTGGCGCAAAACCGGCCGCTGTTCCAAGGCGGTAATTCTGGCGCTGACCGGGAAGATCTTGCGCATGTGCTCATACGACCACCAGGCAAGGGGTTTGTTTTCGGGCGAGCTTTTGATGAGCTCAAAGATTTTCACCAGCAGTCCAGCCTGAAACTTCAGCGCCGGATTCTGGTCGAAGTACTCCTGCATTTCTTGCTGCAAGATTTCCTCGGACTTGTTGTCTGTATCCTTGTGAATGAGCGGCTTGATGTCCTTCATTGCGTCCTCCTGTGGTTTCTATCGCGCTCAGAGTTTTGCAGAAAACCAGGTTTTTGTCAATATCTGGGCTCAACCAAACAAAAAATCCCGAATCCAGCTAGAAAGGCACAGATTCGGGATGAGGAGGGGCTAGGGCTTGATGCCCAGTTCGACTTCGATGTCAGCCTCGGTATACCTGGTTACGAAAGGGTACTCGCTGGCAGAAGAGATGGACGCACCCATGAGGTAATTCACGAAGAACGCATCAGGTGTGAGGAACGTCCTTGCATCGACTGGCCCGCCATAGATCTGTTCAAGGATCTGCGGAGATGCCCAGCGCAGCACGCGATGCGTATCCACCACATAGCGCTTCGGGTCTGTCGTGATGCCAATCACGTGTGCACCCGGGCGCCTGGTCACTTGCTGTGCGCCGATTGGGATGTTTGCCAACTGTTGCTCCGTGATCTCAAGCACGCTCAGGCAGATCTGGTTGTAGTCGTGCGCCGGGAGATATGTGTAATCAATCGGCGCATACCATGAGTCCAGCTCGATCGTGGTCGGGAACAGGTAGCGCTTCCCGTCGCTTCCGAAGTAGTACACGGAGTGAACGCCGCTGGCCTTGATCAGATTGCCTGCCTTGAGATCGCTTGGGTTGACCTTGGTGAACGTGCCGCAGCACCCCATGTACGCTTTCTGCGGATCCCAGTCCAAAGGATCACAGTAGGCCGCGGAGTTGCTGGGCGCGTCAGTTCCGGCATCTTGCACTTCCGGAGACGTAACAGTCTTGATTACGTCTTGATGGACGATGGCGACAAAGTTGTTGGCTCCAAAGGCCTCTACCCTTAGGACGCTGGCCTTGAAGGTGTTGTTGTACAGGGTGCCTGGGTATGCCTCGGTCAGGGCGATGTCGATTGTGAACCGGAGGTACACGCACTCGCTGGCCTTGATCGTGAACGGATTGTTGAAGTCAGCATGGGCAAGGCTGCCTAAGCTCTCCACATCACTGACCAGGTTTACCGGTCCAGAGATGGTGTCGGCCCAGTACTTGCCGCGCAGCCTGGCATTCGTGAAGTTCCAGAGATCCTCGATGTGCAAGGGATGATCCGGCTGCATGTTCTCGAGCCTAATGCTTGTATTCGCGACCACGAAGTCGCCGCAGGCATTCGCGCAGAAGTCGAGACCAAGAAAGACTGCATCAGTAGAACCTGCAGGGTAATATGCCTCCGGTCCAGGTTGGTTCCAGGCATTCTTCTCGGTGACTGCGAGCGTAGGTATGCAGGCATCGCTTCCGCCGTCAGGGGGAGTCATGGGGCACTGGCAAGGCTCGAACCTGCTTCCGTCGTCAGCACAGACCTGAACGCCCTTGTCTCCTCCGAGGCAAGCGCATTCTACTTGTCGTCCTGGGTCGCAAACCATTGGAGTTGTTGCATCCTGCTCAGCTGGCAATTGCTCACCTTCGCCGATGGGTACTCTTTCTTGGCACGCGAACGTGAGCATGGCCACGAGCATCGCGAAGAGCACAGCGTGTTTCGTTGTCATCTTGTCTATCCTTTCGAGGAGCATTGAGCGGTCGGGGTCCGCTGGTTGTTTTTGTCCCGTCTGACGTGACCACCCCGGCTTCGCCACCCCTCCTACGCTAGGGGGGACGAGAGTGAATCAGTTCAGATGGGATCCCGAACCCTGGCTTAATGTTGCCGGGTTCGGGAAGGAGGAAGGAGCTAGTTGGAGGGCTTACAGTTGGCGTTGGCGAAGAACGATTTGTTCTGATTCTGCTTGACGACCTCGGCTTCAAGCCAGAAGCAGTCTTTGCAAATGTAGCTTTTGCCGAGGTTTATGCAGATTGCGCCAGCTTGTTCGAATGTGCACGACAGGCCGCCATGGCAATTGGAGACTTGTGGAGGAGCCTGACTCGTAACGAGCTTGGGCTCGAGAGCGGAGGTTTGGGGAAGAACCTTGTCCTCCTTGCACCCAACCAAGATCAGCGTTGCGATTGCGAAGAGAATTTGGTAGCGGTTCATTGGATCTCCTTACTTCTTGTTCTTCTTCTTGGCCGTGAGTTCTTGGAGCTCGATGACGCGCAGGCCGAGCTCAGTCAGCTTGGCACTGGTCTCGGCCCGGTCTTTTTCGACCAGAGTTTGGAGATGGAGGAGCGGCCCTTCCATCTTTTGCAGATGAAGGATGAACTCTTCGTCAGATCTCTGCCGCCGCTGCATCTGCGTGATTTGCGCCTTGAGGTTGTTGATCTCCTGTTGCTCAGCCCGTGTGCGTTGACTGAGGAACTGGAGGTCAGTCTGAACATACTTGAGCTGGATTGCTGTGTCTTGAGCGCGGAGCTCCAAGGCTGACGGCCCACAGCCAGCAATCAGCAGTGCGATCGGAATCGCAAAGACGGTTTTCATGGCTTTCTCCCTTCTTTGGTTGAGGTGCGATTGATGGCTAAAATTAGCACAAAAAGAGCCTCTTGTCAAGGCTCTTACCCAACTATTTTGCTCAAATAAGCCAAAAACAATTCGTATATTCGTTCGTATTCGTAATTCGTACTAGGCTTTTCCTTCGCTTTTGAACAGCAAAATTTTGCGCTCAGCAATCTCGCTCATCAAGTCCATGGCTGGTTCGAGCAGTTTGCGTGGGTCAATTACATCGCGCATCTGGTCCATGGCCTGGCGCACACCAGCCGAGAATCCAAGGCGCAAATCAGTATCAATATTGATTTTTGAAATGCCGAACTTAATAGCCTGCTTGATGTCCTCATCCAAAACTCCGCGCACTTTCCCGAGTTTTGCGCCATGATATTCTGCGAGCTTTACCACATCCTCGGCCACGCCAGATGCACCGTGCAACACCAAAGGTTGTTTGACTAGCTTGGCTATTTTCTTGAGCCTCTCAATATCCAGGTGGCACTCGTCTTTGAATTTATATGCGCCATGCGCTGTGCCGATGGCAATGGCCAAAGCATCGCATCCGGATTTTTTGGCAAACTCTGCGGCCTGTTCCGGATTGGTGAGATGTGCATCTTTTTCGGCCACGCTCACAAAATCCTCAATGCCTTTGATGGCGCCGATCTCAGCCTCAACGCTTACTTTTTTTGCATGCGCCCATTTAACGACCTGCTGGGTGATCTTCAGATTTTCTGCGTAGGGCAAACTTGAACCATCAAACATCACGCTAGTGTATCCGCTTTTGATGGCCAAACGAATCATGTCCAGATTTTTTCCGTGGTCCAAATGCAATGCAATCGGGATTGGAGACTTGGCCGCGACTTTGACCAAGGCAATCAAATAGTCCATGCCAGCGTATTCAATCGCACCCTCAGTCGTCTGGATGATGACAGGGGAGCGGAGCTTGGTAGCAGCCTCCATCACAGCCTTGAGCACCTCCAGGTTGTTTATATTAAAAGCCGGCACAGCATAATGCCCAGTTCGCGCGGGCTTAAGCAACTTGGCGTTTGTAACAAGCATAATGCTACCAAGCTTAGCACGCGTTTGCCCGGCTGAGCAAAATTAACAAGAGCCCGGGCGAGTGCGCGGGCTCCTGAGGAGGCGGGGTGGGCGAGTGTTACAGATAGATTGACCACTCGATGGGCGTCACGGTTGGCCGAAGCCTTCCGGGATACAGCGTGTCGTATTCACGAACGAGTTGCATGTATCTGATGGACGACGTGAGCGTGCCCGAGAGTTGCATCATGGTGCGCGCCGAGTTAAGGGCCGCGACCAATTTGATGTAAGCTGGATCTTCACCCAATGCATGTATCGAGGCGCGCAACAGTAGAGGTTGCAGCGCGGCTTGGAGCAGTGTTTCGCTCCAGTCTCGATACAGCTGAGATTGTAACGTGCGAGTGCGGCGGGGCTGGACGGTTTATCCGTGCAAGCCTGCAAACGTATCCTTTTTGGCGGATCCTCGTATTCTTCCCAAATCTCGGCTAGTTGTGACCTGTTCATTGGGCTCTCCTGTGGGCTGAATGTCCACGGATAGAATCAGCATTTTCACAATAGCATAAAAAACCCTGTTTGTTATGTTAATGCAAATAAGCGCTTTTTCGTCTAAAAAGGTTGGTCTCTGGGCTGGACAAGACCATCAATTTATGGTAAGCAGAGGCCAGGAGGTATTTAGATGGCAATAGTTAAGTGCTGCTTGGTTTGCGGCCTGCGTGAAGAAGGGGATGTTTCCGAAGGGGTCACCCACGGCATCCTGCACGATGAATGTGAAGCGCTCCAAAATGAAGCGGTCGACAAAGAGCTGGGCAGTCCGAGCAAGCTCTTCATCAAGCGTAACTTTCCCCAGATCCTTGACTTCAACGGCCGGAGAGAGCCTCAACAGATCGCGGCCATCTGGGGCGCGTGCATGGCCAACCCCGATTACATGTTGTTTGTTCATTTGAGTCTGGTTCGGTTCTTTACCAGGGAGGCGAGGCAATCGTTTCTCAACAGGCTGGCTGCTCTGACTGGCGAGTTGTTGCATTTTCCAAGACAACAGGAGTTTTTTGAACTGGTCGATAAGGCTCGCAACGCTACTCAGGCGCGATAATTGTTTCGCGCTTTTTTGTTTACAAAAAAGTAGAGACGCCCTCGGAGGACGTCTCTACCTTACTGTCTGCTGATATTTTTATTTGACGTTGATCGTGCCCAAGACCGCGGAGTTGATGCCATCATGCAATTGGTACGAGCCAGCCGTGCTGAACTTGTGGCTGTAGGACTCGTTGTATTTCAGGACAGGCGATTCAAAGTTCGCGCCCACGATGCTGTGCGAGCCGCTATCCTGGTTGGTCCAGGTAACAGTCGCTCCGACCTTGACGGTCATGCTTGCAGGTACAAAGCCGATCGTGGTATTGCCGATGCTGACTGCGGCAATGGTGTCGTCAAAACCCTTGTCCTGGGAAATGGTCGTGGTTTGGGTCAATGTATTGGCCGGCACGAATTCCGAGGATTGGGTTATCGGGTTTCCGATCTTGTAGTTGACGAAGAAAGCATCCGGCAAGTCATCAATCTGGTTTTTCCAGTTTATGTTATAGAGAGTCTGGGCGATTTCCTCAGAACTCACCAGGCGCAACATGCCGCCGCGATCAACCGCATAAGTGCGAGGATCGGTCGTGATCTTAATCATCTTCTTGCCCGGGCGATAGGTCACGTTTCCGCCGATTGGGATGGTGGAGAGCACTGAATCTGGGATTTCAAGCACATCCTTGAAGTCCGAGAACCATGAGAAATAAGTTTTCTCATTCGGGAAGACGAACCGCTTGCCGTTTTCCGCATAATAATAAACTGCAGCCCTGGAGCCCTTAATGAGCGAACCTGGGTTAAAGGCAGATGTGGTAGCGGCGTGGCTTGCCATTGGCATGAAGGCAGTCGCTACAATCACAGCTGACGCAAAGACGTTGGTGAGCTTTTTCATCATAGTCGTATTAAGATTAAATTCTTAGTTAGTATTATCGTTAATTTTCGCCAAAGCGTCAACTAATTTGCAGTGACCTGCAAAAAGGTCTGGCTGATCGCATCCAAAACATCAGAAGCCTTTGCGTAAAAAGTATGCGTACCAGCAGAGAGCGGACCTGTCACATAAGTACAGGCAGCGGCGCCATCGCAGTGCTTGAGCACGGCTTTGTTCTGGTCCAGGACCTCCAGGTATTTGATGCCGTTTTCGTCTGAAGCATTGACTGTCATGTCAACGGTTTCGCCTGCGTACAACGTCGATTTGCCGCTAATGAAAGTAATGGCGGGCGTGTCATTAGCTACGATTGTGATTTGGTAATCCGGTGAACGGTAGGTCCTGCCCAATGTGTCTTGGACAACGCCATAGAGCTTGTAGATCGTGCCAAGGCTTCCGGTATAAGTCTGTGTCCATTGGCAAAGCCTGATGCCAGTTTCGCAGACTTTGATGTCTTGGTCATTCACATAGATGTCCATTCTTTTCACGGCAATCGTATTGTCGGTCTGCAAAGTCGCGCCAGTGGTTTGTCCGGATTTTATCGAAGCGCTGTCCAGGATCATGGTGACCTGGCCGGTTTGCGAAGCATTGCTGACGCTCACGTTGAGCACAGAAGTTTTTTCAAGATTATCCTTTATGCTGGTAGAAATTGCGCGCGCTTCATACACGGTTTTGTCCGTGACAACAGGAACCTGGGCCTGACCAGTGCATGACTGGGTGTTGGAACACGTTTGGATAAGCGTATTGTCAAACAATAGTTTGATCAATTTGGTTCCGACTGGATCCACGGCCGTAGCAGTCAAGGTCAGGATGTCGCCCGGGCTGGCCGTAAGTTTAGACACAGTGAAACTCAGGGTCGATGTCGCACTCGCGGTTGACGTCGGAGTGGTTGTGCAATTCGCAGTGCAAGGAATCGGCAAGGCTTTTTTATCAACATCAATGCTGGTGGCCAGCGCTGTGACCGTGGAGGGCGTAAAATCAGTTGCTAAATTGATTTCCGAGCCAAGGTTGTAATTCACGAAAAAAGGATCCGGCAGATCATCAACCATTTTGTTCCAGTCTGCGCCATAGAGCGTGGCTGCAACCGGCTCGCTGTTGATGTGCCTGAGAATGCCATTGGTTGAGACCGCATACACGCGCGGATCAGTCGTGACTTTCACTAGCCGTACGCCAGGCCTGTAAGTTACGTTTCCGCCAAGGGAGATTGTGGCGAGGTCAGCATCGCTGATGGTTTTGACGCTGGAAAAATCCGCATACCAGGTCTTGTACGTCTTCTCAGTCGGGAATACGAAGCGCTTGCCGTTAGTGCTGTAATAATAGACAGCCGGGCCAGAGGCTTTTATCAAGTCTCCAGCGCTAAAAGTCGCTGCTTTGGCCTCATTGGCCGCGAAAATTGTGCCCGCAATAAATAGGGCAAGAACAAAAAGTTTATTCATAGGACAAAGGTAGTATAGCAAACATGCGCTTTACTAAAAACACCCCAGTTTCCCAGGGCGTTTTTGGTTCTGCGGTTGAGACGCGCCAGCGGCAACGTCTCTACCCCTACTTCCTACTCGCTACTTCCTACTTCCTACTTCCTACTTCCTACTCGCTACTTCCTACTTCCTAGTATGCCGGGAATCCTTTGTCTACCCAGATGGCATAGGCATTGGATGTCTCGGTTGCAGGCGTGAAATCCTGCGCGTTTTCTATCGGGGTACCGTATTTGTAATTTACGAAAAACGGATCCGGTAAGTCATCAACTTTTTTGGCCCAGTCTGCGCCATAATAATTTTTGGCCAAGTCCTCGGTCTTTACCCAGCGCAATGTGCCGCCGGCTGCGATGGCATAGACCTTAGGGTCAGTCGTGATCTTTAGGAGTTTTACGCCAGGCCTATAAGTCACATTTCCGCCCAGTGGGATCGTGCCCAAGGTCACGTCATCAATCTTCACTACCTTTGAATAATCTTCCCCATACCAAGACTTGTAAGTCTTCTCAGTCGGGAACACATAACGCTTTCCGTTTGATGCATAATAATACACCGTGGAAAGCGAACCCTTGATCAGCGAGTTGGTCGCTGGCATGGTGGCAGCCTGGGCTGGGATTGTCCCGACCAGCATGCCCAACAGCGCAGCGAACGCTATAAGTGAACGCATAACATTTGAAATTAATAATTAACAACGAACCTAATCCATCATAAACTGGAGGGGCATCCTTTGCAAGGAAAACCTTTTTGTCATCTCGACCCTCTTTTGTCATTGCGAGGAATGAGTTCGACGAATGACGCGGCAATCTCTTACTAATTAACCAAAGTACTTCAGTATCCCAGTATGAGATTGCTTCACTGCTCGTTCGCAATGACAGGAAGGGGATCGAGGTACTTATCCCAACTGTTTTATTCGGCGCAAGTGACGAGCTGAAGAAGATTTTTTTGTTTTCAAAAACGCGTTGATGATTTTCAGAGCTTTTTCAGTTGTCAGATCCCAACCAGATAAGCAAAGCACATTAATATCATTATGTTCTCTTGCTCGCTTGATCTCTTTTTCATTTTCACCAACAGCTGCACGAATGCCTTTATGCCTATTTGCCGCAATGCACACTCCAACTCCGCTGCCACAAATCAAAACGCCTCGTACCACGTACCTCGTACCACGTTGTACGTTGTACGTTGTACGCTGTACGAGTTTGTTCGCTACCAGTGGATAATCATCATCGGCCTTGAATTTCGGCGTAAGGTCATCAAAAGCAACTTTTTGTTTTGCTAAAAGAACTCTGATCTTTTCTTTGAGTTTAAAACCAGCATGGTCTGCGGCAAGGAATAGTGTCATATGAATGTATTTTAGCGTGTCAGCCCAAGTTAGGCGAGAATTGACTCTTAGAGTCTGAGTATGCCAATATCCAGCCAGCACTTCACAATTAGCCCAGAGGAGGATAGCCATGGACAATTTCGCAAAAGCCTCAGAAGCAACTCGGCAGATGCTTATAGAGCTGACGAACGTCATCAGGAGCGACTATTCTGCTGCCTCCAACAAGGTCTATGGATTTCTTGATGCACTAGCTAAGGCTGGCTTTGGGAGCAGAGATTTCTACGACTGGAAATGGGGTTGGCTCCTGGCTGCGGCCGCCGGCGAACTCAATATCCCTCAGCTCGCGCTCAAAGGCGAGTTCCGCGGATGGAGAGTGGCCAACGGCCAAATCTACACGGCCAATGAAAAGTTGGGCGTGATGACGCTGTGCAAAAACAACGAGCAAGTGTATCAAGGCCCTTTGTCCAAATGGTTTTTGGATGAAGAGGGGAATTGGTACATGGAGCAATCCAGGGAACCAGAGGGTAAGGGCAGCTCGCTTTTCTGTGGCAACACACTTGTCCATCAGGGGGTGTGCGGCCAGCCACGAGCCTCGCAAGGTTGCTTGTATGTGCCAATGAACGTGGACTATGATCGCTCAGAGCGAATGGATATGTCGCTCTACAAGTTTTCGCCGGATGGGAACAAGGAGCTGGTCTCCAAGTTCACCGGGGTTGAGAAATGGTTCGTTTCCAAGGGTCATGTTTTCACCATGACCACGGAGGCAGGCGTGGCCATCATCCATCGGGATGGTGAAAAGCTTCCGGAACTGAAGGACCTTCGTTTCCCGCTCAAAGTCCGCAACGGTTACGTCTTCCACCTGGAACCAAACTTCCCATCTGGTGCCTACGATTGCTATCAGGGCATATTGCACTTCACGCCTGTTTGTTTCGACACAGTCGAAAAGGATATGGAGATCGTGGACTGGCACCCCTACTGGGATGGTGAGAGGCGTCCCACGATTTTCGCAGAACTCAAGAACAAGAAGACCGGGCTCATCGAGATCTGGAAATGGCCTGAGTATTATCGCCAGATTTGGACCTTGCCCATGGCCGACTACAGAGCGGATGGCAATGACCTCTACATTCGTATCTTCCAACTCAACGGCCAGAGCGTGATTTTGCGCCTCGCCGACCTTTGATGCCTTCTCGGCATCTTTTTTATATCTTACGTCCTGTACGCGTCCTCTTCGCAAGGGGACAGCTCCGCAGGAGCAGGGGATCGACCCAATTGACCTCTCGCGATTTTTCCGCCAATATATGCGCTATATGTCCAACCCAAACCCGGCCCCGTCCACTAGGCCTGACTTCCCCAAGATGGAAGAAGAGATCCTGACTTTTTGGGAGAAGAAGAGAATTTTTGAACGCTCCATAGAAGAGCGCCCGGAAAACAAGCCATTCACCTTTTATGATGGTCCTCCTTTTGCGACTGGCTTGCCGCACCACGGCCACCTTTTGCAAAGCGCTTTGAAAGACGCTGTGCCGCGCTACTGGACCATGCAAGGCTATCGCGTGGAGCGCAGGTGGGGCTGGGATTGCCATGGCTTGCCCGTGGAAAATTTGATTGAGAAAAAACTAGGCTTGAACTCCAAGCACGAAATTTTGGCCTATGGCATAGACAAGTTCAACGAGGCCTGCCGCGCATCTGTTTTGATGTATGACGCTGAGTGGCGCAAATACATCCGCCGCTTCGGACGCTGGGTGGATATGGAGCATTCATACATGACCATGGATGACTCATACATCGAGTCAGTCTGGTGGGCTTTTTCAGAGCTGCATAAGAAGAACTTGATCTACAAAGATTTCCGCGTGTCTTTATATTGTCCGCGCTGCGCCACGCCGCTATCCAATTCAGAAGTGACCATGGGCCACTCGTATCGCGATGTGGATGACCCGGCCATCACCGTCAAATTCAAGGTTGTTGGCCAGGACAAAACATATTTGCTGGCTTGGACAACCACGCCGTGGACTTTGCCAGCCAATACTGCGATTGCTGTGCATCCTGATTTGATGTACATCAAAGTTTATATCCCGGAAAAAGATGAATATTGGATTTTGGCCGAAGTGCGCAAGGATGCTGTCCTTAAAGATTATCTGCTCATGGATGATGAGGGCGAACCAATGGGCAAGGGGAGCGTTTCAATCGAAGAAAAAATTCCAGGCACGCAACTCGTGGGTCTGCACTATGAGCCACTTTTTAACTTTGGGTCAAACGACGACGTTGTACGTGGTACGTTGTACGAGGGGCGAGACGGTTGGCGGGTCGTCGACATGCCGTACGTGAGTGCAGAAGAGGGAACGGGCTTGGTGCACACGGCTCCGGCTTTTGGCGAAGATGACTTTAATGCTTCCAAGGTCCACAAACTGCCTGTTGTCCTTACGGTTGATGAAGAAGGCAAGATGAATCAAGACATGGGCGAGTATGCAGGCTTGTTCATCAAGAAAGCTGATCCATTGATCGTAAAGAATTTGGAAGAGCGCAATTTGATTGTGCAGAATGAGCGCATCACCCATAGCGTGCCCGAATGCTACCGCTGCAGCACGCTTTTGATGTACAAGGCTCAGACGGCCTGGTTCGTTAATATACAGAAACTCAAACCTAAGATGCTGGAAACAGCCAAGAAAATCCATTGGATTCCGGAATCATTTAAGGAGGGTCGTTTTGGCAAAGGCTTGGAAGGTGCGCCTGATTGGTGCATCTCGCGTACTCGTTATTGGGGAGCACCCATGCCAGTTTGGGAATGTGAAGCGTGCCATGAAAGAAAGATAATCGGTTCTATTGAGGAGCTTAAGGAAGCGGCAGTAAATATGCCGAAAAATTTGGACATGCACCGCCCTGGAATCGATAAGATCGAATTCAAATGCAAGTGCGGCGGCATGATGAAGCGCGTTGAGTTCACTTTGGATTGCTGGTTTGAATCCGGCAGCATGCCATATGCGTCTGAACATTATCCGTTCGAGGATTCAAAGAAGTTTGAGGCGCGTTTTCCGGCTGATTTCATTGGTGAGGCCCAAGATCAGACGCGCGGTTGGTTTTATAATATGCATGTGCTGGCCAGCGGGCTTTTCAATAAGCCAGCGTCCAAGAACATCGTTGCCACGGGCATGATTCTGGCCACGGACGGCAAAAAAATGTCCAAGTCCCAGAAAAATTACACTGATCCTTTTGCCTTGATGGAAAGCCTTGGAGCAGATGCGCTCAGGTTCTATTTGTTGTCATCGCCTGTCATGCAGGCTGAGGCAATCAATTTCTCTGATGTTGAGTGCGGACAGATCCAGCGCTCCATCTTTGGCATTCTTTGGAATGTGCGCCAGTTTTATCTGACTTATGCCTTGAGCAAAAAGATAGAAATCACAAAACCGCGCAGTCTGCATGTGCTGGACCGCTGGATTTTTTCCAGGCTGGCTTCGGTCGCCATAGAAATGACCGAGAACATGAACCGCTATGATTTGGCTGGCGCGCTCAAGCCTGTGCGCTTGTTCGTGGATGACCTTTCCACTTGGTGGCTCAGGCGCTCGCGCGAGCGCATGAAGCAGGAAGAAAATCCGGACGATGCGATTGATGCTTTGCGCACGCTCAAGGAAATCCTGCTTGAATTCTCTAAATTGCTTGCGCCTTTTGCCCCGTTTTTCGCTGAGCGTTTGTATCAGGATTTAGAAGGCGAAAAAATGTCAGTGCATTTGGACCGCTGGCCCAAAGTCGATGAGCGCGAGGTAGATGAATGCCTGGAAAAAGATATGCTTTGGCTCAGAGAAGTGGTGAATGCTGGTTTGGAACAGCGCGTGCAAGCCAAGATGCCGGTGCGCCAAGCTTTAGGTTCTGTCAAAATCAGTTTGAAAGACGAAGCTGAATTATCCAGGCTGTCGCAGAAAAATGATTTGTTGATTTTGCTCAAGGACGAACTGAATGTTGAGCAAGTCGTGCTGGCCAGGGCTGATTCCAGCCAGGAAGATGCGTGGACAGCGCAATTGGACACGAACCTCACACCTGAGTTGAAACTCAAGGGCTTTGCTCGCGAACTGGTACGCAATATTATGCAGTTGCGCAAACAGGGCAACATGACTCCCAAAGATCAGATTGAGGTTTGGATTGCGGACGAAGGCATGGGCTTGATTAACGACCTGGAAAGCCTGCAGTCTGGCATAGCTAAAGAGGTCAAAGCCACAAAAATATGGATTGGGGCTGAGCCGCACGAACCAGTGGGAGCTGAGCTGAAATGGGAGGATCATAGCGTCAAAATCAGCATAAAGTGACCTAACTCACTCGCTCACGTACGTTCGCTGCCCTCTCTTAACCCAAGAGAGGGCTTAAATTACAGTAAAATTGAAGTCTTTCTCTTGAGATAAGGGAAAGATTTAGATGGGGTTAGGTCTGCGCATTCTCTTGACAAAACCGTCAAAATGCGCTAAGTTTTGTGATTCTCCTGCGCCTCGTGCGTTATTAAGGAGTGCGTAGTTTGACACCATAACCATCCACCTCGGAGGGAACCATGGCCCAGCAATCATCTCTGATCGGCGTTATCGTCACAGGACAGTCCGGCAAGTACCGGATCACGGACGAGATCAATAGTGGTGCTCAGGCC
>JBAYJJ010000005.1:0-43044 GCA_041665165.1 Patescibacteria group bacterium
AAGCGCACGGCCGATGAACTCCTTTAGACGCAACAGATTGTCGTATTCCACGTTGCCGAAAAAAGCCAAAGTGATGTGCCATTGCCCTGGATCCGCGAGCCTAAGCACAGACCTATCTTTATCAGTAGGCTGCCACAGACCCTTAAGTGCAGACCGGCAATCACCGGGCACGGGTATTCCCAGGAAGCATCTCATGGTTACGGACTAGCATTACGGATAGGTTTTGTACCCGTAATATTTTGTAGTTCGTATTTATACCTTATACTGTTCCGGCCTCGTCGGTCAATTCCTTGTCAGCAATCCTGGTTTTATGGCCTTTGTCTGATTTGTACTTTAAAGCGACTTTATAGCGTGCCATTTCGCGCTCCAATTCAGCCGCAGCCCTGGCAAAAGACTGGTCATCTGTCCTGACCATGCTCTTCATCACTTCTTCGGCGCGCTTTTTTGCGGCTTCAATATCATCTAGATTAAGATGCTCGCCGCGTTCAGCCGTATCAGCCAGCACGCGGATGCCGCCTTTGCCGTCCACCTGGATAAACCCGCCTGAAACTGCCACGTCTTCGCTGGTTTCGCCAGCCTTAAGCACGGCCACGCCTGGCACGAGCTGGGCTACGAGCGCGATATGGTTCGGCAAAATCGTAATCTCGCCGTCCATGGTCGGCAGGGTCACTTGGTCTATCTCTTGCTTAAAGACGACTTTCTCCGGTGTTATCAGCTCAAATAGCATATTTATACCTTAGATCGTACCACGTACTTCGTACAACGTTGTACGTGGAACGTGGTACGTTGTACGTAAATTAGGCCTTTACTTCTGAGATATCGCCCTTCATGTAGAAAGCTTGTTCTGGCTTGTCGTCATGCTTGCCTTCCAAGATTTCTTCAAAACCAGAGATGGTCTGCTCCAAGGTCACGTACTTGCCCGGGTTCTGGGTAAACACTTCAGCCACGAACATTGGTTGAGACAAGAATTTCTGGATTTTGCGGGCGCGGGCCACTGTCATGCGGTCATCTTCCGAAAGTTCATCCATGCCCATGATGGCAATGATATCCTGCAAGTCCTTATAGCGCTGCAGGATTTTCTGCACGGCGCGGGCCACTTTGTAATGGCGTTCGCCCACGATCTTTGGATCCAAAATAGTTGAAGATGAGTCCAACGGATCCACAGCCGGATAAATGCCGAGTTCGGTCAAAGGGCGCGAGAGCACGACTGTTGAGTCCAAGTGTCCGAAGGTCGTGGCCGGTGCCGGGTCAGTCAAGTCATCAGCCGGCACATACACGGCCTGGACTGAAGTGATGGAGCCTTTGTTGGTGGAAGTGATGCGTTCCTGGAGTGCGCCCATTTCAGTGGCCAGGGTCGGCTGATAGCCCACAGCTGATGGAATGCGTCCGAGCAAAGCCGAGACTTCTGAACCAGCTTGGGTAAAGCGGAAAATGTTGTCGATGAAAAGCAAAACGTCTTGATTCTGTTTGTCGCGGAAATATTCAGCCATGGTGAGTGCGGTCAAAGCCACGCGTGCGCGAGCGCCCGGCGGTTCGTTCATTTGGCCGAAGACCAAAGCTGTTTTATCGATAACGCCTGATTCTTTCATTTCACGCCATAAGGCATTGCCTTCACGGGTGCGCTCGCCGACTCCGGCGAACACGGAATAGCCGCCGTGCTCTGTGGCGATGTTGCGGATCAGTTCCATCACGATCACTGTTTTGCCCACGCCAGCGCCGCCGAACAAGCCGATTTTGCCGCCTTTCAAGAACGGGCAGATCAAATCAACGACCTTGATGCCTGTTTCCAGGATCTCGATCTTGGTTGACTGTTCGGCAAAGGTCGGAGCTTTGTGGTGGATCGGATTCAGTTCCGCTGCATTGACTGGCGCGCCGCCATCAATCACCTGGCCTGTGACGCCAAACATGCGACCGAGCGTGACCTTGCCCACTGGTACAGAAATCGGGGCGCCTGTGTCAGCCACTTCCATGCCGCGTTCCAGGCCATCTGTGCTGGACATGGCAATGGTGCGTACTTCTCCTCCGCCGCGGTGCTGAGCGACCTCGAGCGTGAGCGCGCCGCCTTCGCGCTCAATGGTGAGTGCGTTGTAGATGGCTGGCGGTTCTCCGGTAAACGAGACGTCTACCACTGGACCGATAACTTGTGTGATTGTTCCTTTCATAATACGTCTTGTGTCATTTCGAGCGGAGTTTGACGGAGTCGAGAAATCGTCGATCTAAAGTAACCAAGCGACTTCTGTTTCCGAGATCTCTCCACTTCGGTCGAGATGACAATTAGGGATGATAGCATTTAATAATTTTTTTGATAGTTAGTTCTCAAGAGCGGCTTTGCCAGCAGAGATTTCTGAAATCTCTCGGGTAATGCTGGCTTGGCGCGCCTGGTTAAACGTGAAGGTAAGGTTGTCCAACATCTCATTGGCCGAATCAGTGGCACTGCGCATGGCCATCATACGCGATGAGAATTCTGAAGCAGCTGATTCAAGCATGGCTTGGTACAACCGGGTATCTATCAACCTGGGCAACAAGTGATCCAAAACATACTGGGGAGTCGGTTCAAACGTCACGGTGTAATCATTCGGGTATTTGCTCATCCTTGAACGATCGTAATCTATTTTTTCTGCGTCAGACATTTCTTCGCGGATATCATCTTCCTTGAAATTTTCTTTGCATGTCCCGCCCGAGAGCTCTTCTTCCGGAATAATGGGCAGGAGCTGGACAATGGTCGGCACCTGAGTGATCGTGCTCTTGAAATCCGAGTAGCACACGAACACGCGGTCAGCCTTGCGGCTCAGGAATTCATCATAAACCATCTGGCCCACGCTTTTGGAGCGGTCAAACGACGGCGCATTGGAAATGGACGGGAACGAGGCCATGATCTGCGCTCCGAGTTTCTGCAAAGGTAATTCTACTTTTTTGCCCACGGTCACGATCTTTACGGGTTCAGTCCTGGATTTCAGGAACTCAGCGCATTTTTTCACGAGCTGGGCATTGAAACTGCCGCACAATCCCCTGTCCGAAGCCGCGACCACCAGGATCGTGTGCTCTGCTTCTTTGCAGCCGTAGAGCAAAGGATGGGCGCGCTGGTTGATCATGGGCCGGATATCCTCCACGATGGACTTCACGCTCCCGCTGTAATGGCGGCTGTCCATGGTCATGGAAACGACCCTGCGCATTTTGGCGCCGGCCACAAGCTCCATGGCTTTGGTTATTTTGCGCGTGCTGGAAATGGACTTGATGCGCGATTTAATTAATCTGGTTCCTGAGGGCATATTCTTTTTGTCATCCTGAGCGAAGTTGGACGGAGTCGAAGGATCTGGACCGTTCTGTATTGCTGATCAAGCCAGATCTTTCGACTTCACATTCGTTCCGCTCAAGATGACATATAGAGTTATTTGTTTTGTTTAAAGGCCTGGTTCCAATCCTTCAGTGCCTTGGTGAGCATTGATTCGATGTCAGGCGACATTTCTTTGCGCTCTTCGATCGATGACAAAAGGTCTGCCTGTTCTGCATCCAAGAAATCGTGCAGGCCAGCTTCCCAATCGCGGATGCTGTCTATGGCGATTTCGTCGCACAAGCCTTTGGTCACTGCATAGATGACTGCGATCTGGTGAGCCAAAGCCATTGGCACGAACTGATCCTGTTTCAGAATTTCCACTGTGCGGCGTCCGCGCTCGATCTGTTTGCGCGTACCCTCATCCAAATCCGTGGCAAACTGGGCGAATGCTTCCAATTCCCTGAACTGGGCCAAATCCAAGCGCACCGGGCCGGCGATCTTCTTCATGATCTTTGTCTGGGCAGCGCCGCCGACGCGCGACACGGACAAGCCTACGTTCAAAGCCGGGCGAATGCCGCGGTAGAACAAGTCGCTTTCCAAAAATATCTGTCCATCAGTGATTGAGATGACGTTCGTCGGAATGTAAGCAGACACGTCGCCGGCTTGAGTCTCGATGATCGGCAAAGCCGTGAGCGATCCGCCGCCGTATTCCTTGCTTAAGCGCACAGCGCGTTCCAGCAGGCGCGAGTGGAGATAAAAGACGTCGCCCGGATAGGCTTCGCGGCCTGGCGGTCTGCGCAAGAGTAAAGAAACTTCGCGATAGGCCCAAGCGTGTTTGGATAGGTCATCATAGACGACCAATGCATCCTTGCCCTGGTCCATGAAGAATTCGCCGATGGCACAGCCGGCATAAGGCGCGATGTATTGCATGGAAGCCGGGTCAGAGGCGCTGGCATTCACCACGATCGTATAATCCATGGCTCCGGTTTCCTTGAGCTTGGCCACGATCTTCGCGACCTTGGAATCCTTCTGGCCGATGGCAACGTAAATACAGATCACGTTCTTGCCTTTTTGGTTGATGATCGTATCGACTGCAATGGCAGTCTTGCCCACTTGGCGGTCGCCGATGATGAGCTCGCGCTGTCCGCGGCCGATCGGGATCAAAGAGTCGACGCATTTGACGCCAGTCATGAGCGGCGTATCAACCGGGTGGCGCGTCATCACGCCTGGTGCGATTTTTTCTATCGGATAGACTTTCTCTTCCTGATAAGCCGGTTTAGCGTCCAAAGGCTGGCCCAACGGGTTGACCACGCGGCCGAGCACGCCATTGCCGACCGGGATGGAAAGGATGCGGCCCGTAGCCTGCACAGTTTGGCCGGCTTTGATGCCAGTGCATTCGCCCAAAACCATGGCGCCCACGCGATCATGCTCCAGGTTGAGCGCTACGCCCATGGATCCGTCCTCAAACGAAAGCATTTCCATGGATTTGGCATGCTTGAGCCCGCTGATGGAAGCAATGCCATCGCCGACCTCGCGCACAACGCCGACTTCCTCGGTCGTGCTCTTGGCATGGAACGACTTGATTTGCTCGGTGAGCTGTTCTGAGATTTTGGCCGCAGCAGTGAGATTAGTCTTCATAGTTTATATGTTGATTAGTATGGTCTACGAATTACGAATTTGGACGAATTTACGAATTGATTGATAGGTGTTTTGTTAGTTGTTGGAGTTTTGACTGAATGGTTGAGACATAGCGCCAATCGCCGCATGAGACTGAGAGGCCGCCGATGACGTTTGGATCCACTTGGCAGTTCAGGCTGACCGTGCCTCCCAGATGTTTTTCCAAAGCGGATTTGAGTTTCCTTTTTTCTTCGGCCTGGATCGGGATCGCCGTCAGGGCCGTGCATTCAAAGTGTTTCGAGATTTCGCGCGCCGCAGTCTCCACTTGCTCCTTGAAGTCCTGGAAGTGCGAGAGCTTGTTGTCTTGCATGAGCAAGGCGACTGCATTGATGGAATACTCGTGCAATTCATGTCCGGCTTTTTTCAGGGCGTTGTATCTTGTCTCAAGCGCTACGCCTGAATCCGATAGGGCTTCTGCCAGGCCGGGCGTGGTTTGGAACATCTCAGCCAGCACTGCAAAATCCTGCAGAAGTTTTTCCGTGCAGTCCTTGGCCTGCGCCGCTTTTACGGCTGCCTGGGCAATATCAGTGATGATCCTGTTTGAGCCTGCCATAGGTTATGCGTTTTCCAGATCGCGGATTGATTCCTGGATCAGCTTTTGGTGCGCTTTTTCATCCAAGCCTTCCACGATCTTACCCGAGGCTTTGGCTACCAGCATGGCGATATCAGCTTTGAGCGCATCATATGTCGCGGCCTTTTCGTTCTTGATGATGTCCTTGGCCTCTTTGAGCTGTGTATCGATCTCTTCGCGGGCCATGCGCAGCTTCTCATCCTTAAGGCCCGAGGCTTTTTGCTCGGCTGTTTCCACGATCTTCATGGCCTCGTTGCGCGCCTTGGCCAAGACTTCTTCTTTTTCCTTTTCGGTTTCCAAAAGTTTCTTGGCTGCCTTGTCAGCATCTGTTATTCCTTTCTTTATCTTGGCGCGCCTCTCTTCAAGCGCTAAAAGCAAAGGCTTCCAGGCAAAGATGCGGAGCACGATAAACAGGATCAGGAAATTGACGAGCTGTGCGATGAACAGCCTCCAGTCGATTCCGAGCTTTGTGAGCATGTCAGTCATAATTTTTTGGTTGAGGACTTTCGCAGTCCGTTACTGGCCGCCCCTTCGACTACGCTCAGGGACGACCAATCGCAAATGCGAAACTTCTTTCCGTCATCCTGAACTTGATTCAGGATCCCGACACTGATGTGCATTAGTACTTTGGTATCGAGATGCCGAAACGAGTTCGGCATGACGTTGAGGACTATACGAACTTGATGATCAAAGCAACGACCAATGCGTAAATGGCGATAGCTTCGATGAAAGCTGCGCCGATAAGCATGGCTGTCATGACCTTGGAAGCTGCCTCGGGATTGCGCCCGATGGATTCCATGGCCTTGGCGCCGACTTTGCCGATGCCATAAGCCGGGAACATGCCGCCGATGGCGATTGTCAGGCCCATAGCAATGAGCTTGACGCTCTCCAAATTGGAGGAAACAACACTGACGTCTGCCATAAACTTGATGAATTAATACACTTACCAGTCGACTTTGTACGTCATCCTGAACTTGATTCAGGATCCCGACACTGATGTACATCAGTACTTTGGTATCGAGATGCCGAATCGAGTTCGGCATGACATTTTGTTTTGTTTAGAGTCGCTGGAATCGCGTAAGGGAATAAATGTCCGGCCGAAAATTCAGCCAGACGTCTTATGCTCCTACGAATTGATTTGGTTCTGCACGCCGCCTGGCTTGCCGCCGAACGTGGCTTTGGAATAATCAGCGCGCTTGCCGTGCTCTTCGTGCTCATCATGCCCGGTCGTGGCCATGGACAAGAACACAATGGTCAAAGTGGAAAATACCAAGGCTTGGACAAAGCCCACGAAGAGTTCAAGGAAGAGGAACGGCAAAGGCGCCAGAAACGGAGAAAGAAAACCCATGACAGCCAAAAGCACTTCGCCGGCGAAGATGTTGCCGAATAAGCGGAAGCCGAACGAAAGCGTCTTTGAAAATTCAGACATGAATTCCAGCAAGCCCACGAACGTGCCGATGAAATACGGTTTTTTCCATGGAGCCACGAAGAATTTCCCCAAGTATGGCCCGACTTTCAAGAAGCGCATGCCCATGACCTGGACTGAGACCATGGCAAAGATGGCGACCACGAAAGTGAAGTTCAAGTCAGCGGACATGGAGCGGATGAATGGGACCAGGATCATGCCCTCGCCGTGTTCTTCCCAAATGCCGATGGATCCTAAGCCTGGGACAAGCTCAACCAAATTAGAAAAAAGCACGATAAAAAAGATCGTGGCTACGATCGGGAAAATGCGCAATGATTTGTAATGGTCATTCGTGATCGAATCAATGAAATCCAAAAACATTTCCATGCCTGCCTCAACCACGCCTGCAAAACCTTTCGCCGGTTTATTTACGTTCAGATTGCGCTTGAGCGAAATGGCGATGATGACTATCAAAACGAAGATTACTGCCGCAACTAAAAGCGTGTTGGTGATCGGGAATCCTGCGATTGTAGTAAGGACTTCTGGTCCGATTGAGATTGCTAACATACGCACCCTGAGAATTCAAAATTCAAAATTAATAATTCAAAATGTTGGAGGCCTTCGGCTCTCATCTTGTCAAACCCGCAACAGCGGCTCATGAATTTTGCATTTTGCATTTAGAATTTTGCATTAGGTTCTTTTTCCCCCGAGACCCTGGAGATGATGGAAACTGCCTTAAAGCCAAGAAGGATGGATGAAATCACGATCGAGGCCAGGATGCCGGTCAATAAAAACACTGGGGAGGTGTTGAAGTGTTTGTCCAGCAATCTTCCTCCAAGAGCCAATAAGACCAGGGGGATGGCCATGGTATAGCCCATTTCCCATGCAAACTTGAAGGCTTGAGCAACGCTCAAACCCTTGTCTGCAGGTCTGTTTTGGTTCGGTTTATTGCCGAGTGGCTCGGTTGTCATGTTTTTAAAAGACGCCAAGAGTATAAAATTTCTTGAACTAACTGTCAATGGTGCCGTTTTTACGGCAAATGTCCATCACGTCCCTAACGTACCTGGCGTCCCTCGCGTCCTAACAAAAAAACCGTTGGGGGTCCAACGGCTAGGTAACAGGTGCCAGATCCTTGGCGTCGTAGAGGAAGTAGGTCTCGCTTCTGTTTATTTCGTGTTCGCGTAGCACCACCATCCACGTGCCGTCGCTTTGGTAGTGCATGGAATGCACAGTGCAAACATCGCCCTCTTTGAGTTCATGCTTTGTCCCGGGTGTAAACCAGAGCGCAGGGTCGCCGAAGATCTTGTGCGGACAGTACGGTTTGATGGCTTTCACCTTTGCCTCACGGTCAAAGGGCGGAGAATGCCCGTCAAGACGAGCGCGCAGAACTGTTTTCAGGAAATCGAATGTTTTGCGATCATCCAATCCCATGACGTATATTGCCAGGCCGCTACTGCTCACGCCCAACCTGGCCGCGGCATTCGCAAACGCCTCCACAAGAGCCAGATTGTTCCATTTGTAGGCCTCGTATATGGATGTTGACATCTCAGCCTCCCTTCTTGCAGTGGACGACGACTTCTGAAGAACGACGTTCAACTTGGTAGCCGTTGAAACCTTCGCACACGCAGTCTGCGATTGAGATCTCGTAGTAAAGCCCAGGGTCCATCATCCTGACATTGAGCAGTATCTCTGACAGCTCGCGGAGATCGCGGTATGTCTTTTGAGCATCTGCGTCAGCACAGCGGACCTTGGCATACGACGGCTCTTCCACTGTGATGATCATGAACTTGTTGAAGAGGACCGAGGCAAGCCTGAACGAGGTCTTGGGTTTGGGCTGAGCAGGCGCTGCTGCTGGAGCTTGTGCGTGGCAGGCAACGAGAAAAACCAATGAAATGAGCCAAAGTGCTTTGAGCATTGCGTCCCTCCTGGTGTTGGTAAGGACAAATTTAACCAGCTCAAGTGGAATTGGTCAATAAGACTAACTCATCCTGACTTGTCATCCCACTAGGCTGCCTTTAGCCGTGGATGACAAGTCTGTCCTTCCCTTACACCAAGGGAAGGACTTTAATTTATCAGTTGAACTGTTTGAGCCCTGAGCCCTCTCTGATAGCCTGCCCTGAGCGAGCGTAAGTTGATGCGAGTCGAATGGGTAAGAGAGGGTGGCGAACGCATGTGAGCCGGTGAGTTAGGTCCTAAAACACTTCCTCGCATTCTCTGTTGTCATCTCGCAAATGTGTTCGTATGGAAGCTCCAGGATTTTGGCGATGTGCTCTGCCACGAAGCGCACATAAGTCGGTTCATTCCTTTGCCCGCGCACTGGCTGGGGAGCGAGCCACGGCGCATCTGTTTCCAACAAGATTTTATCCAGCGGAATTTTTTTCACGATTTCAGACAAAGAATCTATCGCAAGCGTTCCTTTGCGCGGCTTGAAAGTCACGATGCCGCCGATGCCAAGATAACAATCCAAGTCTAAAAACTTTTTAGCTTCTTCATATGTGCCAGAGAAAGCATGAATTACGATTTGTGACTCTTGAGACGTGATTCGTGACTTGTCGTTTGCCGCAAACGTTTCACGTGTCACATTTCGCGTATCACGGAGGATGTTGTACGTATCTAAAAAGGCGTCGCGCATGTGGACGATCAAGGCTTTGTTCAATTCTTGCGCAATTTGGATTTGTTCGCGAAAACATTTGATTTGTTTTTCACGGGAAGCCTTGTCCCCTTCTTCCAAGCGATGATAATCCAATCCAGTTTCGCCGATCGCAACAACGCGGGGAGATTGAGCCAGACGTTTCAGCTCATCTGCATCATATGGCACATCAAGCACACCTTTTTCATCCTCGTCTTCAAACGGGCTGGTCAAGTGTTCAGGGTGATAACCGACCGCGGCCCAAGTATCAGCATGTTTTTCCGCATACTCAACTGCAGACGCGCTCGTTGTCATGGCAGTTCCGACTGTAATTGTTTTTACATCAAATTCGCGCATCCTTTGATGCACTTGTTCGCGGTCTTGGTCATACGAACTGAAATGTAGATGGCTGTGAGTGTCGATTAACATAACTTAACTTAACTGCAAACTTACAACTTACAACTTACAAGAGTAACCTGGCCACTCTTGTAAGTTGTCAGTTGTCAGTCGGTATTATAGTAGTATCCCGAGAACAGTTGAGAAAATCGTGTAGATAAAAATTGAGACTGCGCTTTTGGTGACGTAAGGAGTCAGGAAAGGCAGGATTGGGAACATGCGCAAAAACCAGATAACACCGCCCAAGACAACAATGCCTTCAAAAAATCCAACAAATCCACCGGCCAAGTTATTGGCTGATTTCATGAACGGAATTACGGCCAAGAATTTGAAAGTTTTGTCTAACGCGCTGAAGATCCAACCGACCAACTTGTCTACCAAGATAAAGATGAGCAAAAATGCGAAGGTTTGGGCCCAGCTGGAGGGCATGAATGGCGCAAACACGGCCGAAAGCCCCAAATACCAGGCCTTAGCCGCAATAAACCCGATAACTGCGCCTACGATGCGCCCCAAAGAGGCAATAAGCCCGTCTTTTAGGCCTAAGCCAATAAAGGCAATCAAGGCTAGGGCTAATATAATGTTAAAAAGAAGCATAATGATGCTATTCTAGCATACCCTCGTACCACGTACTACGTACAACGTACCTCGTTTTACTGATGTCATCCCGACGGAGGACGAGCCTAGTCGAGGACGATTGGAGGGATCTTGGCACAATTTTTTTACTGAATCAAAAAATACCTTAGATGATGCGCCTCCAACGTTTAAATGCTTTTATATCGGCGGAATTCAAATCAAACCATTCCCCTTGCATTCTTTTTGCTTCGAAACGTTTGTGCCAATAAGCTTCAATTCCACTCGGATCATCAGTCTTGATTGAGTGGATTAAGTCCATTTTTTCTGGTAGTTGAATCCGTAGCTCGGCGCCGCGTCGCACCGTATCGTTGGTTTTGCCGATTTTATAATAGCGGCCGGATTTAAAAAGATAAACCTCCCCGATTTCTCCGCTTTTGTTACCATTTTTTTCAAGATTTTTTTGTCCGAGTGTTTCTTTTATAATGAGCGTACATATGTTCACGATATCTTCATAACCATTTTTATCCTTAATGTATGTATACACTTTTTTTGCCTGTTCTTTCTTGGTATTGCCAAAACGACGAAAGGCGCTTTCGCTTGGAAAAGCCGCATTACTATTTTTTGCCACGGTTAGGTCTCTCCTTCCAGGAAACCGGTTTAGTTTGCGTATCAGGTCAATTAATTTTTGAATGAGTAATTCGTCAGCATAGGCAAAACTAAACTGATTTGGAACAAATCCTGCCTCTCGCTGCGCATCTCCAAACTTGGTCCAAAATTTTTCCCAGTCATAGGGCTTGAAACCGGACTCACTTTCGAATCTAGCCGCGCCTAAAGGACTCCCTCCATTTTTTTCTGCGGTTTTGCGGATAGCGTCTAGGATATCTTGTTTAGTTATATTGCTCATAACATCTTCGGAAACAAGATCTTCGGTTCCGGCAGACTAGACACTGGCTTCAACCCTCCCCAGGCTTTTAATTCTTTGAAGTTCTTTTTGCTTTCAACTGCGTAATCCTGGCCAAGCTGTTCAATAATCTGTTTGGCAATGTCTGGCATTACGGGTTGGAGCATCCAGGCATAGTGGCGGCAGGATTCAAGGAGTGAATAGAGCACAAGCCCGCATTTTTCCATGTCCTCTTTGGCCAGCTTGAATGGTTTTGTTTCCTCAACGTACTTGTTAGCCGCAATCAAACCCGAGCCCTCCCCTGTCCAAATGGCCTCTAAAGCCAAATCCAAACGCGCGTTATTGATGTACGCGTCAACTGATTGCCATAATGTTTCCAAGCCTTCTGCGCCAGCCCAGGTCGTGTTTGCGAGCGCGACTTTAGCGTCATCAGCATTCAAGGTCGGCACTTTGTTGTCAAAATATTTCCGGCTCATGGACACGGCGCGGTTGAGCAAGTTGCCGAGCGTGTTTCCCAGGTCGCTGGAATATCTGCCAGCCAAGCGTTTCTCGGAAAAGTCTCCGTCTTCGCCAAAAGGTATTTCGCGCAATAAGAAATACCGAATAACATCAAACGGATATTCTTTGATCAACTCAAGCGGGTCAACCACGTTGCCGAGCGATTTGCTCATCTTTTGTCCGTCAACAGTGAAGAAGCCGTGCGCGAAAACGCGTTCAGGCAAAAGCGCATTGTTGTTTTCGTCGCGCAACAGCTCATCGCTCTTGGCCGCGCTCATGATCATGGCTGGCCACAAAGCGCAATGGAACTTGATGATATCTTTGCCGATCAAATGCAGACTAGCTGGCCACCATTTTTTGAACAGCTTATCGTCTGTGCCATAGCCAACAGCTGACATGTAGTTGATGAGCGCGTCAAACCAGACGTAAATGCGCTGAGTGTCATCGCCTGGCACTGGAATGCCGCAGGAAATCTTTTTGGATTCGCGCGAAATGGAAAAATCACCCATGGCTTGCTTCACATAGTTCCTGATTTCGTTTTGCCTGGAAACTGGCTGAACGAATTCCTGTTTTTCGTGGTACAGCTTGAGCAGATCATCGCGATAGTTTGAGGCGCGGAAAAAATAATTTTCTTCGCTCACGATTTCCAGCTCGCGATTCGGGTGCAGGGGGCACTTGCCATCCACTAGCTCAGCAGCTGTCTTAAATTCTTCGCAGCCCGTGCAATATTCGCGCTCATAAGTGTCTTTGTAGATGTCACCGGATGCATCAACTGCTTTCCAAAAGCGTTCCACAGCTTTCAAGTGGCGCTCTTCAGTCGTGCGGATGAAATCGTCGTAGCTGATACCAAGCGTCTTCCAAGTGCTCTGCCAAATCGCGGCCATGTTATCCAAATATTTCTGCAGATCCTTTTCGCCTGCTTTTTCTGCAGCCTCAACATTCTTCTGGCTGTTCTCATCCGTGCCAGTCAAGAAAAACGTTTCGTCTCCGCGCAAACGATGGGCGCGCGCCAAAGCATCCGCGACCACGGTCGTGTAAGCCGAGCCGATATGGGGCCGGTCATTGATATAATAGATCGGCGTAGTAACAAAAAATTTCTTGTCCATATTTTTTTCTGTCATTGCGAGGAGTCCGAAGACGAAGCAATCTCACCTAAGAATACGGGATTTTAGTGGATTTGTCTAGAAAAGATCCCCTGCTCCACCCTCGGAGGGCGGAGCTGTCCCCTTGGGAAGGGGACGGTTAATCAACTTTATAATCCGGTGGATCGTTTCATCAAAATTGTTTAGAATTTCGTCGTTTGTAAAACGCACGACTTCGAGTCCGTATGATTCGAGAATAGCTGTACGTTCTAAATCATGTCCTTTGCCCTCTTGGTTAAAATGATGACCTCCGTCAACTTCAATTGCAAGTTTCAGTTTTGGACAATAAAAATCCACAATAAAATTATCAATCGGCCTCTGACGTAAAAACCTGGGACTTAGATCTTGAAGCTTGTGCCACAGTTTGCGCTCTGCCAAGGTCGGTGATTTGCGCATCTCTTTGGCGCGTTCAACGAGCTCTGGATTATAAGGGAGAAAGCACCCTCCTTTTACTAGTTTTTTCATAACCTGGTAAACCGTCCCCTTATCAAGGGGACAGATCCGCCTAAGGCGGATCAGGGGATCAAACCGGACTTACTATAATCACCGCCTCCCCTTTATCGCTCGTGGCTTTCACTTGCGCCAACACCTCGGCTGCTGTGCCGCGATACAAAGTCTCATGCATTTTCGTGAGCTCGCGGCCCACGAACATCATCCGTTTCGCGTCCAAGGTCGTTGCCAGTGATTCCAATGTCTTGACCAAGCGATGCGTTGATTCAAAAAAGATCACGGCTTCTTTGCGCGCGGCCACGTCCTTGAAAAAAGTCTGCCTGCCTTTTTTGTGCGGTATAAATCCTAGGTAAGTAAAATGCTCGGTCGGGAATCCGCATACAGACATCGCGGTAGTCAAAGCCGATGCGCCTGGGATGGGGCTCACAGGAATCCCCGCTTCCATGGCGATTTGGACCAGTCGTCCGCCCGGATCATTCACGCCTGGCGTGCCAGCATCCGAAACATAGGCCACGTTTTTGCCGTCCAAAACTTCTTGCGCAACATAAGACAACTGATGGTCGTCAGAATGCTGGTGCAAGGGCTTGAGCGGCTTTTTGATCTCGAATCTGGCGAGGAGCTTGGATGTGACGCGCGTGTCTTCGCACACGATCAAGTCCACTTCGCTCAAGATCCGCTTGGCGCGCAAAGTAATGTCTTCCAGATTGCCGATGGGCGTGGCGACTATGTATAGAGTTCCTGGCATATGCCGAACATCTTACACCACACTTTGTGTCATTGCGAGCGATAGCGCGGCAATCTCTTACCAATCAACCAAAGTACTTCAGTGTGCAGGTATGAGATTGCTTCACTGCTCGTTCGCAATGACTACGGGGGTTGGTTAAAGTGATTGTAATCGTTGCTCGTGCTATAATATCCGCGTATGAAAAAGACACTATTTTTTGCGATTTTGGGCGTTTTCGCCGTATTGGGAGCTGGATGCAAAGCAAGCGAACAGCCTGTGCAGACAGGCGCCATGCCTTTGCCCAAGTTGGATATACTTTCGCCTGGGTTGGCCACATCCACCTGGCAATCCTCCATCCATATCGTTGGAACCACGGACGCCAAGATCGTCTGGGTGGCTAAGCTTCCGCACGAGCCATATCAGGGCAAGTTTGATATTGAAGTCAATTTGGATAAGGACGAAGCCAGCATCCCGGTCTCAGTCGGCAACGGCATCGCGACCACGACCATTGATGTGAAGGTCACGAAAGTCGCTGTCCCATCAACTCCTGGCGTTAAGACTACCACTCAGACAAAAACCACGACTCGCACACCAACGACTGCAGCCAAAAACCCGTCAGCTAATCCTAAATCAACGCCCGCGCCTCTGCCCGTGAAATTTTCCGGCACTGAAATGCAGCTGGATGTTTCTTTGGATGCATACGGCGCAAATTTAGGCTGGACCATGGCATCTTCAGAATTCAAGACGTATGTGATCGTGAAGTCAACGACAGACCCAAATCTGTATTTCCCAAAACAATTCTGGATCAAGGCCTTCAATGACATTTCTACCCGAGCTTGGCGCGATACGGCCGTGGCTGCAGGCAAAACAACTTATTACAGAGTCTGCAATATCGCACTGGATCAGTCCGTGACTTGCGGCAACGTGGCGCATGTAACTAAATGATTCTTGTAACATGTAACACGCAACATATAACACAAATCATATGAAAAGAATTTCAAAAATAAGTTACAAGTTACAAGTTACAAGTTGCAAGAGAGGAATTCCCATTTTTTTCGTTTTGTCTGCACTCGTTTTGTTCGGCTTGGGTTGCGCGAAAAAAGAATTGCCGAAAGATCAGACTGCACAAGGCCAAGAACAGCCGTATTTGCCCAAAGATCTGTCGGATGACAAAAACTCAGATGCTTTCAAACGCAGCCAGCTTGATTTGGCTGTCAAAAATTTTCATGCGGCAAAAAGCTTTAAGGCCAAGATAACCAAGGAAGACTCAAAAGGCACTACTACCGGCAATCTGGAATATATAAAGCCTTTGCGCTTGCGTGCAACTCTCAAGACGTCGGACAATCAGGAGTTAGGCATGGTGGCCATTGGTTCAACGGTTTATATCCAGGCTGACAAGACCAAGTGGGTCATCCAAAATGATTTGACCGCAAAATCTTTTGCCGAAGAATTTTTCGCTTCAATGGTTTCAAACGATGATTCGCTGTTGTCTTTTGGCGTGCCAGCTGATGCACCGATGCGAATCAGCTACGAAGAAATCGCCCAGTGCAATCTGTTCAAGACCAAATATAAGCTGAGCGACGCTTTGTATGACATTGGCTTTTGCGTCAATTCCAAACCAGAGATCCAGTATGTCCAGATGCAGACCAATGACGGTCAGTTGAAAACAGAATATTCAAATTACAACGATCTATTGATTATTGAGCGTCCGGTCCTGCCTTTGTTGGAACCGAAAAAGCCAACGGAAAAATGACAAGAGTTCTCTAATACTCTTGTATCTTGTTACTTGTTTCTTGTCTCTTTTTTAGTATTTTCAGAATTGCGATCCCTAAAGTAGCTAAAAACAGAATAGCGGCAAAAATCTGAATAAGCGCCAGGTTCAGTTTCCAGGCCAATAAAAAGATCGGCAAACAAAACGCAGACAGAAAAAACAGGATATCAGACTCAGTCTCAATCCCCGGCTCTCTCCATATGCGCATGATCAGGATGGCTGAGAAGTTGGAAACAAATCCGACCAAGAACCAGCCCAAAAAATCCATGCCAGGCACGCCTAAGATGGAACCGGATGAAGACCAGGACATTGCTCCGGCATTGCGCGCCAAAGGTTCTATGATCAGCGCAGCGGCCAAAGAGCAGATGCCAGTATCAAAAGCCCACGAGAATATTTTTTTTGGGTCATGTGATTCTGTTTTTGGCTGGTTGATGATCAGGCTGATGCCGATTATCGCAGACCAAAGTATGGGCAAGGGCCAAGACACGCCCAAGGTTTTCCAGCCGAGTATGTCGTGGTAAGCCAAAAAACCAAATGGCCAACCTTTGGCCGCGTTCAATATCAGCGCGCCATAAACAATGGCCAGCACGACGGCCAGCACGCCCAAGCCGCGCCAGTAGCCAAACCTGCGCATGTTAAAAGCCAAGGCCAAAACAAAAATGCTTAAAAACCCGATGCCAGTTCCCCATAACATCTCTATGCTGAAATCATTGCGGATCAAACCAATACAAGACCAGATGATGAAGACAGCAGCGCACAGCAGAGTGATTTTAACGAGGCGCCTGATCTTGGGATCCATAATTCATACGAGATGTTACATTCAAAGTTTTGGAACGGCAATGAACAGCTGTGGATTGTTTGGCTCCAGTTAGCTGAAATCCAGCTGTTGCATCAGATAAAATTGTATGGTTTAATGTTAGCACTCAAGCACTAAGAGTGCTAAACATATGTTACCCCAAAACTTCACCACCAAAAGCCAAGAGGCCATTCAATTGGCCCATCAGATCGCCATAGAAAACGGCCAACAGGCTTTGGAGCCTGTGCATTTGTGCTTGGCCTTGCTGCAGCAAGAAGGTTCTGTCGTGCCTTCAATCCTGAAGAAGCTCCAGGTTGATATCACTCACCTGTTCAGCGACTTGAGCACTCAGTTGGCCCAGCTGCCAAAAGTCACGACTGACATGAATAATAACTTGGGCCAAGTTTATTTTGGTCAGGATTTGGCCCGCGCTTTTGTGCAAGCTGAAAAAGCTGCGCGTTATTTCAAGGATGAGTTTATTTCAACTGAACATCTGCTTTTGGCTTTGGCTGATACTCCGTCCGAAGTCGCGACCACGCTCGTAAAATACAATGTGGATACAGACAACATCATCAAATCTCTGAAAGATGTGCGCGGCAATGCCACGATTGATTCGCCTGAACCGGAAACCAAATATCAAGCTTTGATTAAATATTCCAAGAATTTGACTGAGTTAGCGCGCCAAGACAAATTAGACCCTGTCATCGGCCGCGATGATGAGATCCGCCGCGTCATGCAGGTCTTGAGCCGCAGGACAAAAAACAATCCGGTCTTGATCGGCGAAGCGGGCGTGGGCAAGACAGCTATTGCCGAGGGCTTGGCCCAGCGCATCGTGTCTGGCGACGTGCCTGAGACTTTGAAAGACAAAGACCTCGTGTCATTGGATCTCGGCTCATTGGTCGCTGGCACAAAGTTTCGTGGTGAGTTTGAGGAACGCCTCAAGGCCGTGATCAAAGAAGTACAAGACGGCCATGGCCGCATTATTTTGTTTATTGACGAGCTTCACACTTTGGTCGGAGCTGGTGCGACTGGCGAAGGCGGAACAATGGATGCGTCCAATTTGCTCAAGCCGGCCTTGGCTCGCGGCGAGTTGCGCGCAATCGGCGCCACGACCATAAAAGAATACCGCAAGTATATTGAAAAAGACGCTGCTTTGGAGCGCCGCTTTCAACCGATTATGGTTGAGGAGCCGAATGAGGAAGATGCAATCGCCATCTTGCGCGGCATCAAAGACAAATACGAAGTTCATCATGGCGTAAGAATCACTGACGCGGCTTTGATCGCGGCCGTGAAACTTTCCATGCGCTATATCACTGACCGCTTTTTGCCGGATAAGGCCGTGGACTGCATAGACGAGGCTGCTTCAGGCCTGTGCATGCAGATCGGTTCCATGCCTGAGGAATTGGATAAGTACAAGCGCGAACTCATCAAACTGGAAATTGAAAAGCGCACTTTGGTCAAAGAAGAAGACGCTGATTCGCGCGAACGCTTGCACGAGCTGGAGCGCCACATGGCCGAGGTCAGGGAAAAATCCGATGAATTGGAATTGGCTTGGAAGGCTGAGAAGGAATTGCTGACCGTGAGCCAGAACATCAAGAAAGAAATCGAAAAACTGAAGAGCGAGGCAGAGATCGCTGAGCGCCGCGGAGATTTGGAACGGGTTTCAGTCATCCGCTATGGCAGCATTCCGGAAAAAGAGCAGGAATTAAAAACCCAGGAACTGAAGCTCAAGACCATGCAAGGCAAGCGCGGTTTGTTGCGCGATGCTGTTACCGAGGAAGACGTGGCTTTGGTGGTCAGCCGCTGGACCCACATCCCTGTGGCGCGCATGCTGGAGAGCGAAGCGCAAAAGCTGGCCAAGCTTGAGGTTGAGATAGAGAAGCGCGTGGTCGGCCAAAGCGAGGCTGTGAGGGCCATTGCTAATGCCATCCGCCGTTCGCGTGCCGGCCTAAACGAGCCCAAGCGCCCGATCGGGTCATTCTTGTTCCTCGGCCCCACTGGCGTGGGCAAAACCGAGCTGGCCAAAGCCTTGGCTGAATCAATGTTCGATAATGAAGATGCCTTGATTAGGCTGGACATGACCGAGTATGGCGAAAAACATTCAGTTTCGCGCATGGTCGGGTCCCCTCCTGGCTATGTAGGCTATGACGATGGCGGGCAATTCACGGACAAGATCCGCCGCAAGCCATATTCAGTCGTCTTGTTCGACGAGATAGAAAAAGCCCATCCCGAAGTCTTCAACATTTTGCTCCAGGTCTTGGACGACGGCCGCATGACAGATGGCAAGGGCCGGACCGTGAGCTTCAAGAACTGTGTGATCATCATGACTTCAAATATTGGGTCTGACATGATCTTGAGCTATGGCGCCAAGGGCGGAGTCATCGGGTTCAGCGATTCAAACGACAAAGACGAAAAAGAAAAAGACATCCGTACCAGGATCATGGACATGCTTAAAGAATCCTTCAGGCCTGAGTTCCTGAACCGCATCGACGAAACCATCGTGTTCCACGCCTTGAGCAAGCAAGAACTCAAAAAAGTGGTCGACCTGCAGCTGTTTGAGGTTTCAAAGCGCTTAGCTGAACGCAAGATTACGGTTGAATATTCAGACTCGCTTAAAGAGCTTTTGGCGGATAAGGGATATGACCCGGATTATGGAGCCAGGCCGCTCAAGCGTGCAATCCAAGATCTGATGCTGGATGATCTGTCCATGAAGATCATAGAGGGCAAGCTTGGCGAAGGCGATCATGTGGAAATAACAGCCAAAGCAGGTAAGGTCGTGATCACGAAAAAGAAAAGAGCTTTAACATCAGTTACCTCCTGATAAAAAAACATCCGCCTCAGGCGGATGTTTTAGTCTTACACTTTTTTGTATTCCTTTTCTATCTGCTTCCACTTGCTCTTCAGATAAGTCCTGATTTCAGGCACTTCTGTAGCTGAGACATCCTTGGTCTTTACATAATAGGCCATGAGCTTTTCCACGATCTCGTCATAGCGCTCTTTGGTCAAATCTTTTGTCTGGTTCAGCTCAATCATGAGTTTCTTCTGCAAGGCCATGGCTTTTTTCTCAGCATGCTGCAGCATCTTCTTGCCCTTGGGCGTGTTTAAGTAAACAGCTGTGGCAACGCCAATGGCTGCACCAGCGATTAGACCGGCCACCAAATGGCTTTTGCCGGGTTTCTTTGTCTTGGGACTTGGCATAAAATTAATTTTCAATCAGCAATTTGCAATTTACAATAATTGAAGATTGATAATTGATAAATGAATAATTGATGATAGGGTATCACAAAATCTCGGGTTGGGATATTTTGTTTTCAAGTAAGGCCTTTGTTTTGTGCTTGCCTGCTTCTACGCCAGGCTGGTCAAAAGCATTAATGCCCAGGATCTGCGCGGCCATGGCAGTTGCGATTTCATAATGCATGACCAGCGCTCCGATTGAGGCTTCGTCTATCTTGCCTAGCTGGATTTTTCCGATGGGCCTCCCTTTTTCAGCCAAAGTTTCCATGGTGCCTTCAAGTTCTGCATTCAGCAGTTCGTTGAAGTTTTTGCCGGCCGCGGATTCAAGGCTTGTGATGGACTTCAAAGATGCTGGCACGCGCAGTTTTGAGTTTGAATCTGCAAGCAAAAAAGTATAAGCCTTGTCATCTGGTCCGTCTTGATAAAGCTGGAGCTGTGAATGCTGGTCCATGGGTCCGATTGAGACAACAGGCGTTGGTCCGAACGGCACGCGGCCAGTGATCGATTTTCCGAGCGACTCGGCCCACAATTGCCGCCACCAGTTGGCCAGCTCGCTTAATCTTGAAGTGTATGTAAACAAAACGTGGATATAGCGTCCGGCATTGAAGTGCGCCGCGTGCCAGGCCGCAAACCGGTCTGATTCATGCGAACTGCCTGCATTGTCTATCCATGAGTCGCGCATCTGGGCAGCGCCATCCAGAAGTTTTTCCAAAGACACGCCGGCCAATCCAAGCGGAAAAAGTCCGACAGCAGTCAAGACCGAAAACCGGCCGCCGATGTTTTTCGGGATTGGCAAACACATCCAATTGTTTTTTTGGGCCAGTTGGCGCAGTTCGCCTGAATCAGGATCAGTCGTGCAGATTATCGCCTTGCGTGCTTTTTCTTTGCCCACGGCTTTTTCCAGCCGGTCTTTGGCCAAAAAGAAAACGCTCATGGTCTCAAGCGTGCCGCCGGATTTGCTGATTACGTTGATGCAGCAGTTCTTCCAGGGTACCTGGTCCAATACCCGGCTGATCTCTTCCGGCTCAGTCGTATTGCCGGAAAACCAGATTTTAGTTTTGCTCTCTTTGCCCAAGGCGTGCAATATGGCGCGCGCGCCCAAATCAGACCCGCCGATCCCAAGGACCAGGCAATTCTTGAATTTTTTGAATTCTTGGACAGCGTCTTTCACTTCCTTCAGCCTGTTCGGATTCGAGACTGTTTCCATCCAACCCTGTTGCCCGTTGCCGCAGATCTCCAGCAAGCGTGCGCGGGCCTCGTACAAGCGCCCTGGCTGGATTCTCTGCGCAGCCGAAAGGTTGCCGCGCATGCCGACGTCGTTGTATATGAATAGATTTTGGTTTGGCATATGACTTTGTCATGCCGAACTCGTTTCGGCATCTCGATACAGAAGTACTTAAGTTTTTTAGTATCGGGATCCTGAATCCCTCTTTCGCTAAAGCTTCAGGGGGCAGGCAAGTTCAGGATGACGATTGGTTATTTTGCTATTCCTGATATTACTTGGCTGTAGGATTCTCCGCATTTGTCGCCTTGGGCAATGCAGATCAAGAAATAATATTTGCGGCCTGAGACCAAGTTTGTCCAAGTGAATGATTTTGATTTCGGATTTTTCACGACCTGCATGTATTTGGTGGGATAGATGATATTTTCGTTGCCAGACAGCATGATGATAAAACCATCGTCAGCCTTGAGCCCATTGGTCCGCCACTTCGTAATCAGCTCCCCTTGCTCTTCGCCGTCCTCAACTTCCAGTTCCAGCTTGTTCTCAGGCACGATGGCATTGTTCGTCTGTTCCTCAACTGCCTCTTGCGTACTGCTGGCATTGAGTTTGGTTGAAGTGGAGTTCTGGTTCAGGAGCGCGGCAGAAGAAGTCGCGTTTTTTGGCCCGCATTCGCCGCGGAAAAGCGCCCACTCCTCGCACATAGTGTTGTCGTCCAATATGCAAATGCCCTCGGTTGAGCCGTCAAAAGTTTTTTGCAGGTTCAGCTTGCCTCCTTTTTCCAAACAATAAACCGAAGCCGGGTTGGCCAGGGCTGTTTCCTGTGCCATGCGGTCCCCTGCCTCTGAACTTGTAGCTTCCGTAGACGGAATGTTTTGGTTCTGATCTTGCGCTTGCTGTTGAGCTTTACTGCAACCAGCGCCTAGAAATATCATGCCCGTGATAAAAATAGCGCTAAAAATATGCTTTTTCATGCTTGATATTTTACACGTACAACAAGGAATTGACAAAAATCAGTATTTATGCCAATTTAAGCCCAACGTTCAAGGAGAAGGACATGGACATTGCGAAGCTGCACCAAGCAAATCCACCGACATATGAGCTCGTCAGAGATCTTGGTCGCCCAGCGGTCATCCAAGAGCTATATGTCATGGTCACCAATGATGAGGCCTACTGGGCCTTGCAGGCTGCTATCCAGCTGGAAGATCATGTAGTGGCCAAGCACGCTGCAACCATCATGTTGGCTAGCGGTACCTACTCGCCTGATCAGACATTCATGGCGCGTGAATACATCAAGGCGCAAGAAGCAAAGCTCAGCGGCTGATCATTGATCAGCTTTTTTATTGGGGTTGGGTCCTTGTACAGACCCTTGACATTTGACTAGTTTCAGTGTATATAAAGCTCAGGCTCAATGACATGGAGGAAGTTATGAACAAACAATCGGCGATCTTTCAAATGCTCTCTCGACCCGATTTCCCCGCAAAACAGGCAGTCAAACGCTTTGGCAGGCAAGATGTCGTACAGGCACTATGGCATCTGTACACGCACGAAACGTATTATCCTGTTCTGAAGCTTGCCATCAAGCTCCTGGAAAAAGACCTGGCCAACAAGGCGGCGAAATGCATTCTCAAATGCAGATATTCGGACGAGATCAAAGCCTTTGCGCTCAATTATTTCAAGTCGCAGGGTATTGATCCGGATTCCGTTGACTGATCACTGATCAGTCTTTTTTTGTTCCGAGACAGGGATTCTCGTTCGCTCTGACTCGCGTCCCTGTCTCTAAATACAAAAACCCAGTTTCCTGAGTTTTTATAGTGGTTCCGAGACAGGGATTCGAACCCCGATAAACAGATTCAGAGTCTGTTGTCCTACCTTTAGACGATCTCGGATTGTTAGCTGGGATTCTAGGCTATTTCCCGGTTAAAGTCAAGACAGAACTTGTCCGCCGAAGGCATCCAGAATGCGCCCGATTTGGGTTTTTGGGGCCGCAGGCTCGCCGTCTTTTTCCTTTTCCAAGCTGCCGCTGATGACCAAGTTCTGGAAGCCTGAAATATTCCTGAATGAGGTTTCGATTAAGCTTTTGTTTCTGATATTTCCAATAATGGTTTGCTGATGGTATGGGTATTGGAAGTGGATGACCATCTCGTGGCCATGGACTGCGACTGGCTTACAAAGCTTCAAGATAAAAACAAGTGATTTATGTTCTTCTAAGGTATTGAGTAACTTGGGCCACGCGGTAAAACAATCGTCTAAACTGAAATCGCTCACACCCTTCGCGTCCATCTCGTCCATCTCGTCCTTAACGTCCCTAGCATCCCTCGCGTCGCTGACGATTGGCTGGGTTGGTGTTTGCCCCGCTTCTGCTGGATAAGAGATGCTGCTGCGGGGTCCCGCCGGAGGCGGTGATTTGATGTTTGTTTCTTGGTGTTTGGTGTTTGCATCATCAGATGATGCCGCAATTGCACACAAACCAAGCTCAAGCGCAAAGCGCGGATCCAAGCCTTGCTTTGCATCCCTGCGGCGTTCCATGAGTATGAGTGAACCATTCATCAAATCTTTGTCAGAGAATTTGTTGAGGATCTGGGCTAAAGCTTTATCCCCTGCCTCGCCGTTTTTAAGTGCGTCAGCATGATTCTTTAGGTTCTGAGCCAGCATCAGTTTGCGCAATGAGGCAATCAAATCATCAAACAAAGGTAAGAACGAGATGCCCTCGCCTTCCAAAGTCTCAAGTTTGCCAAGAATGCCTTTGACATCATGCTCAGCAGTCAAACTTAACAGCTCTGCGGCAATCGGAAGCTGGGACGGGGTCATGATCAGCGAAGCCAAGTCCATGTTGATTTTCTTTTCACCTAAGCCGAGCAACTGTCCTAACAGACTTTCAGCATCACGCAAACAGCCGTCTGACCTGGATGCAATCATATTCAAGACGTCGGCTTGCACATCAGCATTTTCTTTTTTCGCAATCTCAGTCAGACGCTTGACCAATTCCGTTTGGGCTATGCGCGTAAAATCAAACCTTTGGCAGCGCGACACAATCGTGGCTGGCACTTTATGTTTTTCAGTTGTCGCGAATATGAACAAGGCATAAGCCGGCGGTTCTTCAATTGTCTTGAGCAAAGCATTCCAGGCTTGGGTGGAAAGCATGTGCGCTTCGTCAATGATGTAGACTTTATATTTAAGCGCTGCTGGCACAAACCGGATGTGCTCAATGACTGATTCGCGAATATTTTCCACGCTCGTGTGCGAAGCTGCATCCATTTCTATGATATCGATTGCAGTCTGGTTGCTGATGCTGGTGCAGGCAGCGCATTTTAGGCACGGCTCACCCGCCTTAAGATCCAAGCAGTTGACGGCTTTGGCGAAAATCCTGGCTGCTGTTGTCTTGCCCACGCCGCGCGGGCCTGAAAATAAGTAAGCATGGCCAAGCTTGTTTTGCTCGACTTCTTTGCGCAGAATCTCTGTAATGCGGTCTTGGCCCGCGATTTCCGAGAATAACGAAGGCCTGTAAGCGCGGCTTAAATTTGCCATAATGGCATTAAAATACACTACGGATTACCTTGCGTCCAACTGCATGTAAAATCGAGCAAATTAATAAAAAACCTTGTCATCTCGAGCGCCAGTCGAGAGATCTCGGAAACAGAAGTCACCCGGTCACGTTAGATCCGCAGATTTCTCGATTTCGTCCAACTTCACTCGAAATGACAGAAGGGATCAATCCCTTCTGATGATGTTTTCCACTGCTGCCCATTTGGACGGTGCATTTTTTGGCACTAGAATCACCACATCGTCATTGTTCTGGCCCTTGAAGTATGTGACAGACGCGGTCAGGATCGCGTACTTTTTGCCGTCAGCCATTACTTTCCAATCACTTGTTATTTCATCCCTGGATAAGACGCCCATGACGCGCTGGCGCTCAATCGGGCCGATTTGTTTGTACAAAAAGCTGCCATTGCCTTGGATCGTGAGTTTCATGATATCGCCCTCCACTAATTTTGATTTGGACGCATAATTCGGCGGCACCATATATAGCTTACCGTCTGAGCCGATCATGTTCTGTCCGTCGAACACGCCTTCAACGATTTTTCCCTCGTTGGCCGGATGCATCAAGTCGCCTTCATCGCTGGTTGTCTTTCTCATCAAATCTTCCAGATCAATGGCTTCAGCCTGGCTGCTCAGAAGTCGCTCTAGATTATTGAGTTCTTCTTTAATGTTGGAAATCAGCTTATGAGCCATGGTCAGCTTGGAATCCATTGAGCTTAAATACGCCCGATCCTCGCCGGAAGCTTGGTCTTCGTCCGAATCTTGCGCAGATTCATTAGCCCCTTCTGTAATCAGAGGTTCTTCGATGTCCGCATCATTGTTCGCTTTGGGCATATATTTTTGTTTTAGCTAAGATAACTGTAAAGTTATCCACAGCTATATTTTAACACAGAATCATCTTACCCGTGAATCATTAAAAGTCAAATCCGTTTTTTTTGGCTGTAGATGGCTCAGATTCATTGCGGATCATGCGATCAATTTCCACATAACGCTCGGCTAATTCAGCTTCTACCAGTTCCCGCTTGCGTCCGTATTTATAGCGAGACAACTCTTTTATCATGTTTGCCAGCTCCTTGTCGCCCTTCGCAGGCATGACTGGTTTCATGTTAAAAGGCTTTGAAGCCGTGTTATTGATCAGCATCTTGATGTTGACTGTAAAGGCTTCGGTATTGATCAAATCAAATTTGGAAAATACAGGCTGGAATTCTTTTTCCAGAAATTCCGAGTCGTCGGCGCCGATCCGGAAGGCCATCATGGTGCCAACATTTCCGAAAATCGCGTCTCTAATTTGCGTGTCACCGCCTTTGCGCGTCAGCTGGCTGATGTATTGGTGGGCAATGGTCAAACATAATCCGTATTTGCGCGCTTCGGACAAGATGGATGATATAGAGTCAGTTAAAAAGTTTTGGAACTCATCAATATACAAGTAAAAATCTTTTCTGTTCTTCGGGTCCATGTCTCCGCGCGACAAGGCTGCCATCAGTAACCGTCCGACAACGATCATGCCGATCAGATAAGCATTGATATCGCCGATTTTTCCTTTGTTTAGGGAGACGAGCAAAATCTTGCCTTCGTCCATGACTTCGCGGAAATTGAAAGCGCTCTTTTGCTGTGAAATGACCGGCCTGATGAAGTCATTGGCGATAAAAGGCGTCATCTTAGACGTGATGTAAGGCACCATGTTGGCCAATGAGGCTTCGCCGCCTGCTTTCTGCGCTTCCTTTGTCCAAAAGTCCCTGACTGACGGTATTTTACATTTGGTAAGTTTGTATTTTCGGTAGTTGTCGTCAGATAAAACTTTGGAGACTTCGAGCAAAGTTGAGCCAGATGCCGGATCTTCCATGATGAGCAAAAGTGCATTTCGCATGTACTGCTCAAACATTGGGCCGCCAGTTGATTTGAGATCATACAGTTGATCAAAAATCTTCAACAATTCATTGACCGCAAAAGTTTTTTGTTCAGGATATTTGGGATCAAACTCAATCATGTTCAAGCCCATGGGCCGTTCCACGTCCGCCGGGTTCAAATAGATAACGTCCTCTGCCCTTTCGCGCGGCACAAAGCCTAAGACTTCTTCGGCAAAGTCACCATGCGGATCAATCAAGCACACGCCAGCGCCGTTCTCAATGTCTTGTTTAATCAAAGACGACAATAAGACTGATTTGCCACCGCCGGATTTACCGATGATGTACATGTGCCTGCGCCTATCCTCTTTCTGCATCCTGATCTCGTAATTATGGCCGCGATAAGCTGACATGCCTAAAAGCAAGCCTTCGCGCGGCGAGTTTGAGGGCGGCAAGGCTTTGCGGGCCAAGAGCCAATCGATCTTCGGCGTCTCGGTTGAGGCTAACGGCAGATGATAGAGCGATGACAGTTCCTCGCTGTTCAAGATCATTGAGAAGCTTGGATCAAAGTGGCGATGGATGAAGTACGAAACTACTCGTCCCTGATTGCGCGGCGAGATTACTTGGAAACTGTTGCCATACTCAAAAACATTGTATTGGCCAAAGGCATTCAAAATATCATCCAAATACATGCGCGATTTTTCCATGGAGCTTGAGCTCGTGACCACGCGGATGTTTGTCTCCAGACCTGATTTGGAGGCCTTTTCCTCAAAGCCTTTGACCATTTCCTCTTCCATGGGCGAAAGCTTGTACGGCTCTTTAGGACCCTCCTTAGGTTTCTTAAAAGTCTGGAAAAGTTCCTTGAAAAATTTGGAAGTCGGGCTGCGACCCGCATCTTTAAGCTTTTCGCCCTGCTGCATGGCGCGCGCGACACGCAAGCCCTCACTCCTCCATGTCGAGAAAGCCGGGCGAATCATGAATTGGATGGCAGCGCCGTCAGCATCCTCAAGTTTGGATAATGCATTAGCGATCGCATTCATGGGGTCGCTTTCCATCTTTTTGTATGTTTTGAGCGGGAAAAAAGACGGGCGCTTGAGTTTGAGGTAAGAACTGAGTATTACGCCCTTTGGCGAAAAGATATTGTAGTCGCCCAAATCATCAATGGCCGCATGCGGATACTGGGCTTGGATCTGCGATTCAATGAAAGACTGTTGGTGCTTGGGGCAAGCCACATAAAACATGATTAAGCTCTTGTGCGCCACTATCTCAAACGAAAACGAGTCTGTGCGCCCAAAAAGCCAGGCTTTGAAGCCAGCTTGAGGCTTGAGAGTGCCAATGGTCTGGAAAATCGTTTCCGTAAAACCAATCAGCTCCTGCATCTGCTGCAAGCTCTTGGCATGCTCCACATCTTCTCGTTTGACCTCCTTGGGCACGCGGATGCGCAAGACAATGTAATCAAAAGCTTTGTTGAATTTGATGCGCGAGTGCAAAGCGCGGCGCGTGATATAGATCGCGAGAAGGGTGGCCAAGATTATGGCGAGCACGACCACTGCCAGCTCAAACAGCGGATTTGATGTTATTGTCGAAAAATCAAATACTCCTGGCTGGGTCGCGGCCAAATCCATCTGCAAAGCAAAAAAAGATGCGATCATGCTTGAGGTTTTGTATTCAAGACGTTGTAGTATTCCAAGATTTTTCTGGTTTTCAACCCTGCCTCCTGTTCCAAATAGCCAAGGTTCACGCCTGGGATGAGTTTTAGCCAATCAAATATCATGCCCATGATTTCGTCTGAATTCAATCTGTTCAGCTTGATGGCGTCAGTGATCGCTTTTGCTATCTGTTCGCCTTTTTGCTTGAACAGCGGCTTCGTCTCAGCCGGCAAGCTCATGAAAATGTCTTTCAGATCTTTTTCCAAAATCCCCTCGATCTCAACCAAAACAGGATCTTTCTCAAAAGCCTTGACCTCTTGTTCGGTTGGGATTGATTCCTGTTCCCCTTCCTCATCCCTGAGCGCAGGTGATTTTTCAGCTTCCTCCAAAGCCAACTGGTCTGCCCTGAGGCTGGATATCTCAATTTGCTCCACAGGTGCAACAACCTCTGGCTTGGGCAGGATTTGTTCTGGAATCGGGTTTTGCGCCAGGTCTGGCATAATTCCAACATATTATAGCACATGTCCAGGGGTTTTGTGTTATAATATACAAGCATTATGGCCGTACAAAGCTTGCGGGCACTGTCGTACACTGAAACAGACAAAATGACCTGGGTCATGGTCAGCAAAAATGACACAAAAACCTTGAAAAGCCTTAAGGTAAAATTCGGTTTCCATGATGTGGACCTGGAAGATACTGCTCCGCCCATCCAAAGTCCTAAATTGGCAACAAGGGACGATTATATTTTCATGATTCTGCAGTTCCCTGTTTTTGACCGCGTTTCCAAGATAATAAAAACAGCTGAAGTTGATTTTTTCATCGAAAATAACCTTTTGGTCACGGTCGATACTTCCAAAGTCCTGCCTTTGCAAGAGCTTTACGAAAGATTCCAGCGCACCAAGGGCAAACTAGTCAAAGAAAACGTGACAGCGGATGATGTTCCGCATTTGATGTACATTATTTTGGATACTTTGCTCACTTCCATCTATCCCATGATACGGCACATAGCGACTGATGTGGACAAAATTGAAGCACAGATCTTCACGAATCTGGAAAAAGATTTGATCCGCGAACTTTTGCGCGTCAAGACCAATATCGTGAACATCCGCAAGAGCATGCAAGGCCATAAGGCTGTAATCAGGAAATTGATCGAGGTTTCAGAACAAAGATTCCCGAACATCAAACGTTTTGAGGAATATTTGGATCAGCTGGTGGATATCACTAAAGACATCTGGGATAATCTGCAACTGCAAAAAGAGACAATCGATGCTCTGCATGAGACGAATACGTCTCTGGTCGATTACAAGATGAACGAGATAATGAAAACCCTGACGATTTTCATGGGCATCATCTTCCCCTTGTCATTGATCGTCGGCTTATTCAGCATGCGAGTCGAAGGAATCCCTTTTGTTGGACATTCTTATGGATTCTGGCTGATTCTGTTGATACTAATCATAAGCGGCGCCGGACTGGTCTGGTATTTCAGGAAAAAGAAGTGGTTATAGATTAATTCAAAATTCATAATGCAAAATTCAAAATTGAGGTTTTTTTTCGGAATTATATTTGCTAAAAGCCGAAGGCCTCAAACATTTTGAATTATTAATTTTGAATTATTTCTTCGGTTTCAGTTTATATCCTGTCGTCCCATCCTCCATGGTCCAGCCTAGATTTTCTAATTCTAATCTTAAGTTGTCAGCCTGGTCCCAATCCTGCCTTAAACGCGCTTCCCAGCGGCGGTCTGCCACGGCTTTTACGTTTTCGGGTATGACCAGAGGCTTGCCGATGTATTGATCCAGCCCTAAGCCAAGCAAAACATCCCAAGCCAATAGATTCGCGGCTTTGCAATCGCTTTCCAAGTCAGACTTAACCATGTCCCAGACAACTGCCAAAGCCGCAGGCGTATTCAAGTCATCTTGCATTTCGTTCATGAATTTTTCGTTCCAATCCGCATCAATATCCGTGGGCGCATCCCAAGACCTAGCCAAGTCGCGCAATTTATCCAGAGCGATCTGCGCTCCTTGAGCAGCCTCCCAGGTGAAATTGAGTTTGGAACGATATTGCGCGCTTAAATAAAAGTAGCGCAGACCCAGCGGTTCGATTTTATGTTCCTTGCAATCGTCCAAAGAATAGATATTGCCTAAAGATTTGCTCATCTTCTGGCCGTCAACTGTCAAAAACTCGCTGTGCACCCAATAATTCGCCAAAGGCACAGCATAAGCTGCCATGCTTTGCGCAATTTCATTCTCATGATGGACGGGGATGTGGTCAACTCCGCCAGTATGGATATCAAATGGCTGTCCCAAATATTTCCGGCTCATGGCTGAGCATTCCAAGTGCCAGCCCGGGAAACCCAAACCCCACGGGCTTGGCCATTCCATATGACGCTCAGGAACATCGTCCCGCGTCGCACGTCCTACGTCCACCGTGTCATTCTTGCGCATGCGAGAATCCAGAAAATCCTGACGATTCACTCCATATGGATAACTAAATTTCCAAAGCGCAAAATCAGTCGGATGTTTTTTTTCTGGGTTGGATTCTATGCGCGTGCCTTCCATCTTTTCTTCCAAGGGCTGGCCAGACAAGCGTCCGTATTCAGGAAATTTGGAAGTATCAAAATACACTCCGTCAGACGTGACATAGGTGTAGCCTTTTTCCTCCAAAATCTGCACAAGCTTGATTTGATCAGGAATATGCTCGGTGGCGCGGCACAAAAGCGGAGCTTCAGGCAAAACAATGCTCAGGGCCTTGGCATCTGCAACAAACAAAGCTTCGTATTCTTTGGCCACATCCCAAGCAGTCCTTCCCTCTTTTTCGGCTGAGGCTTGGAGCTTGTCCTGGCCTTCGTCCCCATCGCCAGTCAAGTGGCCCACGTCAGTGATGTTCATCACATGCGTGACTTTAAAACCCTCGGCCGTCAGAGCCCGCTTCAAAACATCCCAGACAACATAAGCCCTTAAGTTCCCGACATGGGCGCGGCTATAGACCGTAGGGCCGCATGAATACATGCCCACATCCGGCGGGTTTATGGCCCCAAATGGCTCACGCGTGCGCGAAAGCGAATTCCAAAGTTTTAACATGCAGGTATTATGAACAAAGAGCTGTTAAGCGTAAAGGGTAAACAAAAACCCCGCCGAAGCGGGATTTTGAATGATTAGAGAGGACAGCACCAGAGGCCAGTTATCGCATACGGGCTGGCATCGTTGTATTCAATTCCAGCCACAAAATAACCTGGGTTTGTGACACACCCTCGGCGGCTAGTTGCTCCGGCTGCATTGAACATGGCTGAATCAAGATAACATGATCCAGTTGAATAGTTGGTTCCGCCAACGCCGAATTTATTGTTAGGAACGTCCAAGTCTCCTGTTTCACCGGTCTTCTTGATATACCTGGCGTCAGTCTGTGTTGGGTCAACGCTCAAGGTCACAACGCCGCTTGCACCACCGCCAGTCAGCATTGTGCCAGCTGTCACGCCCGTGATTGTTCCGCTGTTGCTATTGTCAGCCTGGCACGACCAAGTGCTGATGCCAGTTGATTTCATAACTTGTCCGACTGCGCAGTTTTGGATGCTGAGTGTCGTGCCATTCAATTGCAATCCGCCATTGGTTGTTGCACCTGTGAGCGTGCCAGCCGGCCAAGCGTTTTTGCACGAACCGCCAAGACAGATTTGATTTTGGAAATTTGCATCGCCTTTGACGTCCAAGGCATAAGTAGGCGTGACAAGCATGACCTGTTTGCTGTTGTCTGCGTATTTGAAGTTACCAGCATAAGTGCTTGCGGCATTTGGTACATTGGATATAACGCCGGTCATAGAACCCCAAGTCTCGCCGCCTGAATTGCTCAAGATGTCTACCTCAGCTGTTTTGCCCCCGCCAGTGCGAGTGAAAACGCCAGGATTATCCTGATCGCCAAAGCTCGCTGAACCAATCGTAGTATTAAAGTTACCCAAGGAGCGCATGTCCAAGCTTATTAGCTTGTTTCCGCTCCAAGTTTTTGCAGTCATGACCAAAGAAGTCGGCTGATACTGCGTATTGCCCAAATCGCCGTTAAACGACCAGAAATTATTGTTCAGCGTTGCGCTTGATGTCTGTCCGCCTTTTTGTAATGACAGCGTTGGTGCGCTAATAACATTCCCAGCAGAAATGCTTGTGTTTGCTACAAGGTTCCCAGTGGTCAAATCACCAGTCATTGTGTCCCCTGCCTTTTTCACATACAACAGATCAGCTTGTGCCTGCGTAAACCCGCCCCCCGAAGGCCAAGTCGTGCGGCAGGTTGTTGGGTCAGTGTCGTCAAAACAGATAGATGGGGTTGGATTGTTTAGCGCATCCTTACGGAGTTTTAGATTGCCGTAGATGGTAACGTCAACATATTTACCACCAAGTGCCCAGTTGCCAATGTTCAATTGGGATGAGCCACCCTGTTGTTTAACGTCGATGCCTTTACCTGGACTCATTTTTAAATCGCCATTCGCTTGTAGTTCTATATAATTATTTCGAGCGCCGCCTTGAGGGTCAATAGTAAAATTAGTGGTTCCTAAACTTTTAATCTCCAATGAGTTGTTACTTACCTCCAAACCTCCCCCTACAACACCCTTACCAGAAATATTGAATCTTGCATCTTGGGGCTGGTCTGTATTCCAAATTACTCCATCGACATTACAGCCTGGTTGGCTAGGACTCGTACAATTGCTAGGTGGGCCTTGCCAGGTAGTAGCTGCTTTAGCAACTAAAACAGAAGAAGCGGCAATGCTAAAAAAGCTGGCCGCGATCACAAAGATCAAGTTATTTTTTTTCATATAAAAGTTCCATGCAATTATAGCACAGATTTTGAGAATCTGCAGAGTTATGCACAGCTTCTCTTTTTTATTTTATTAGGGGTGGAAGTCCTACAGATTCTCTGAGTGTATTTACTTTTGCTAAATCTTTAATGTCGTATAAAGAACGTACCCCGTCGATTAACTTGTATTGTGTACCGTAAAGTTGAGGTAAATTATTGTTCATACAAATCCTGTCAGTTAAGAATGCCTTTTCTTTGGGTCCAAAATCACAGTTTTCAAGACACGCTTGCTGTAGAGAGGGATCGTAATCCTGATGCTGGATAAGCAGCCAAAAATCCTTCATCGTTTCTGAACCTACGAGTGAAGTGCTTGGATAACCAGTATCATTGATTAGTTTATGAATCCTGTAATTGTGGCTTGTGTCAACTAAGTAGATCAAATGATTCAGCAGCTCTTGTCCATCTTTTGCTTTTAAGCGCAAGTCCTGGTCAACTCTTGTCATGTCTTTTATAAGGCTAACGAGCTGTTCATTAATGCCCATACTTTTTGACTAGTCTGATATTTTAAAAAAATTTATTGAATTTTATATCAAAGTTTTGGATAGGTCCAAGAGCTCTTCAGTTAATTGGGCTAGATTTTTAGAATTTATAATTTGATATCGAAAATGTAAATCGGCCTCAATTTTTTCGTGTTCGGGATAAGTCATTGTTTTTAAATTAAACACACGCAACCAGGGTTCAGAGTTCTGAACGACTGAATTGAAGATTTCTGAAACATTCCATACTAAAAAATTAGCATCTTTGTTGTTGTAATCCGGATATTTTTGATAAAAATAATCATAAAACATGAAATGCAACATTTCATGCGCGATTATGACATTGACGTAGAGTTTATTATCGTATATTGCAGGGATTTGGAAGGTTTTATCTTCTAAAGACCTTGGGAACATTCCCCAAATTGTTGCATATGCAAGATATTGGCCCTTTGGCCATGGCCTGTCAGAAAAAATACTAGTCACCAAATCAAAATAGTCTTTATCTTTTTTACTCCACTCTTTCGCATAATTATTTATATTCGTTTTGATCTCTACTTTGTTTTTTTCAAAATAGTCTAATATATATTTTTCAACACTGGCCTCTGACTTGATTTCAAATTTTTCTCCAATAAGGTCTTTCATCGCTGGGTGCTTGTTAAAAACGGCCCAATCGAGATTTCTTCCCCCAGCATATTTGGCATCACGCAAAAAACCATGGAGAACCTCCAAGTCCTTAGATGGATCGATTTTAAAATTAAGGATTGGATGCATAAAAAGAGGATGCTTTCGCATCCTAAGTTACCATCTTGAAGCAAAATAATCAAAGGAGCTTGGCATATGTGTCCCAGATCAGCCACTCCAATACCTTGAGGCTGTGGTAACAGATTCGGTCGTCAACATGCCAGCGGCTTCCATACTTGAGTTCGGCACTGGCCGGACACCCACCGCCACAGAGGCCAATCGCGGCACAGCTACGGCACTCAGGCATGTTGAGCGTACTCCGCTCAATCCAATCTGCAAACAGCCCGTCCCTAATCGGATCAAGATCAGGGTCGAATACGCTGCCATTGAAATAAGTCCGCGGTTTTACGAAGTCTTGGCACACGCCCACTTTTCCATCAGGTGCAACAACGAGCTGATACCCTACTACTCCGCAATCTGCATACATTACGCGCCTGTCGACGAATGACTTCGCCTTTCGCATAACTCGTTCTTCATAGAGGCCCTTCTTACGGAATATCTCGAAAGCTGCAAGTTGGCACTCTACTGCCTTCACGTAGTAGTTCTCCGGCATGGAGACTCCGTGGTTGAAGTGCATGAGATTTAGACTGAATCCCTTTACTCCATCCAAACGTTCGAAGAAATCAAGCAACTCGTCAAAACGCTCTATGGATTCAGCGGTCAGTGTGACTGAGAGGCCTATTTTAACGTCACTGTTCCGGAGCAGCTCATAGGTTTGCATGACAGACTCGTAGACGTCCCAACCCTTTCGCTTTCCAATGCGATAAAGATTGTTCAACCCTCTTGGACCATCAAGCGATAGTCCGACTGTAACCCCGTTTCGAGCGAAGAAAGCCGCTTGTTCGGCAGTCATGAGCGTCCCATTGGTCACAATCGTAATTTCTGCGTCGTTCGCGAGCTGGCCACCTTGCTTAAGTTCAGCTGCATACTCGACAGAGTATTTTACAGCATCAGGATTAAGCATCGGCTCTCCGCCGTAGAGATGGATGACCTTGGTTTTGGCAGGGTCACCGTAACGCGTTGCAAGCCTGGCGAAGGAATCCATTGCCCTCCGAGCTGTATCGAGCGACATTGTCGTTGGCAGAAAATCGCCTGCTCCTGTGGGTGTCTCCTCAAAGCAATAGCGGCACTTAAGGTTGCAACCATCAGTCACGAGTAGGTATAGGAGCTCGAGTGTGATCTCTTTTTTTGACCGCTCCCTGGTCATGCCTAGCACATCAGCGTCCTGCTGCGCAGATGTCACGAGAATACCCTCATCAGTCAATATCTGGACAGTTTCTGAGTCGAGCAGACTACTCAGCTCAAGTTCATCAATCGGACGATCTGCCATGCTCAGCAGCTCCACTCCAGCATCAACTGGAACATAGACGACGGCCAGATTTAAAGCGTGGAATAGCGCTACTGCGTCCTTTCCCACAAAACCTTTACACCATGTTGAGAGAAGGTACTTTTCATCTACGTTCATGACATCCTCGCAATTCAAAGGGGAGCGGCGGGGGGCGAGAATTCGCCTCCCCGCCTAGGTGGGAGTCTAGCAGCGCGTGCAAGAGGTGTAGCAGCAGTCAACAACTCCGCGTTCGGAGATCTTGACGGTACCGAGCACCTTTGCACGGTCGGCACGCTTTGGCACTAATGCCTTGGCGGGCTTCTTAACAACCTTCATCGCTAAATCCTCCTTTCTTGCCTTGAATAGAGAACCTTTTTCTTGGGTCGCTGGACACAATGTCTAGGCATTTAGCAATCCCCAAGAGAGATTCAATAGCCAAGGTCTTGTCAAGGTTCACGGTTTGAGGATACATATTTTAGTGCTTTAAGTCAACCCCTTGGACTTGGGCTGGCAATATGTAAAGTAATACTAAATTAAGCAAGAAAAAGCCCCCGTACTCTGAGAAGAATACGGGGGTAAAGCTTGTTGTTGCTTGATACAACAACGGTAGGACTATTGGCAGGAGGAACGGTGGATCTTGACCTCGTTGAAGCTGTTCTCAGTCATCATCACAACCTTGGGAGATTGCGATGCAATCCAAGTTACGCTTGCACCCGAGGCGCCACTCACCTGTTTCCAGATCTCAGACCAGTTCCCATTGGAAGTACCGAGGAACATGGGCAGGTCCTTGTCTCCAGTCAGTACGAACTGATTAGGAGAAAATTTGCTCACGCTTACGATAGAGTCCAGATTGGAACGTGTTGAGGACACCCAGGAATTACCATTTCTCTGTAGCATGGCTCCTGAGCCTGTTGCCACGCCCACGGTCATCACATCGCAGGCCGAAGTGCCGGTGATGCTGAGCAGTGAGGTGATCTGGCTTGGGACCTGGATCTTGGACCAGCTCGTTCCATCCCAGTGGGTCAGCGTCGGCGTGTAGTGGTTGGTGGTGTCTCGGGCTGAGCCAACCATGTACACGTCGCTGGGGCTTGAACCCCACATGTTCTGCGGCACGAACACATCAGGCAGGTAGAGGTTCATGGACACGTAGGAAAGGCTTGAGCTGTTCCAGGTGTACACGCGAGACTCGTCCTGCGGTGAGGTGAGCTTGGTTGCCGCGAACACGACGTGTGTCGGTGAGCTGGACCAGAGAGCCGTAGCCCCAAACCCAGCAACTTCCGCAAGCGTGACGATCTGGGTGCCATCCCACTTGGCGAGAACCGTGGTCTCAGGTGTCGTCTTCTTGATCAGGATCATGAACACTTGGTTCGCGCCCTGGCAAGAGACTTGTCCGCCCCATCCAACAACCTTGGTCTGGAAAGGGATGTCCACGTAGTTCCAGGTGTTGCCTGAAGACAGGTGGATGAGCTTGCTCTCGCTCTTTGCCACGTACACGCCCACGGCCCACTGATCAACCAGGCTGTTTGCGCAGCCGCTGTTGATGTTGATCATGTACTGTTCGGGTCCGAACTGCGGGTCAACGAACCGAGGGATCGTGTCCTTCACCGGGTCTTCACAGGTGATGCCTGTGCCGTTCGGGATCACGTCGCAAGTGCCGAAGTCATGAGGACATGCCGGGTTGCCCCAGCAATCTTCGTCATCACAATCAGACTTGCCATCGCAATCGTCGTCGCGGCCGTTGGTGCAGGACTCCACTGGAGCCTGGCAGTTTGCACTCAGCTGGCAGGTATTGGTGCACGTTGCCGTGCCCGTATTCTGTCCAACTGGGTCGCATGCCGTGTGGCAGGCGTAGGGCAATGCCATGGCGCACGGGAATCCGTTGTCCTTGATGCCATTGCAGTCGTCGTCCTTGCCATTGCAGGTTTCGGACGGCGCAACGCACGCACTCCACTTGCAGTCGCTTCCGCAAGTCTTCATCCCCAGCATACTGCCGGGCGTGCCGCACGATGTGTCGCAAGCGAACTTCCAGCCGGGCGTACATTCGCCTGGGCAAGAACCGGCTTCGGCTTCTTGGGCTGCGTCAGCAGAATCTGTCGCATCGGACGCATCAGTCGAATCCTCAGCCGCATCTTGCGCTGCGTCAGCTTCGGCTCCTGAATCTTGCGAGTCGGGCGCGTCAGCTTCTGCACCAGCGTCGCCGCAGTTGAACAAGGACTTGCCTGGGTTGTCCCAGAAGCCCAAGTTGCTGCAGCGCCACTTGTTGTCGCAAGACATTGCGCCGCACACCGTGCACGGGTCGCCAGGAAGAGGCGGTACGCAGGCTTCGGCTTGAGCCTCTGCCGCGTCTGCATCATTAGTCGACGTTTCCGGGTTCGCTGCATCAGCGTCATCTGTTGAGGCTTCTGCTTCAGTCGCAGCGTCCGCATCCTCGCTTTGAGGAGCATCAGCTTCGGCCTGGGCATCAGCATCTTGCGCGATGGGCGCGTCTGCTTCGGGCTGTTGGACATCAGTCCCTGCATCGCTGTCAGGCGTTGCAGAATCTGCGTCCGGTTGAGGGTTGGAGTCAGGCAAATCAGTGTCTGCCTTGGCGTCTTGATCCGGGGACACGGGGTCACCTGGGTCGGTTCCTGCACCACCGCAACCCACCAGGGCTGCGACGAGCAGAGCGAAAAACAAAACGAGCAGCTTGTGGTTGCGGTTCATCTTTTTTCTCCCTTGTAACGTGTACCGTGTAACGTTGAACGTCTGATTGAATGGTTGACGTTGCGCGTTACACGTGTCGCGTTTCGCGATTTTGCCAATAATCAAGTTATCAAAGACCGTGAATCCTCGCACACCATGCGCGAAGAATCAGTAATTAAAGCATAAAATAAGAGTTTTGTCAAGGGAAGAGCGCAGTATTTTGCTTATGATTAGCGAAAAAGTTAATAGTGCAAAAACACGATTTTCAGAAAAAAGTCTTTATCAACATGCAATAGCGCAATAAAGAGAAAAATTTGGTATAATTGAGCTGTATGGACTCTCAAAACTCGTCTTTAAGCAGATACATCCTGGTTGTGCTATGCGTATCTGTGGTTTTAACGGCTATTGTGCTCCTGGTGCTGAACGCATGGGTCAAAAATAAAAGCCTGAGCACTGGCAACTATTTTGGCGGCAGCTCATATGAGCAAGGCTATAAAGATGGTTATTTGGCAGCGCGCGAAAAATCCAAGACAGTCGCACCAGTGCAAACGGGCGTACCTGTTCTTTCTTTAGGCGGCACCATTGATTCAGCCTCAAAAAAATCCTTGGAATTGAAAGTCACGAGCTTGGATATCAATGAGCTGGTTGATGGCGTTCCCGAAGTGCGCACTGTTGCCATTACGAGCCAGACTAAGATTCTGAAGCGTACGAATTTGGACCCGGCCGCATTCAGCAGAAAAGTTGACCAATGGGTCAAAGCTGGCGGGGCGACAAAAGGCTTAACGCCTCCAGTCCCCTACACTGAGGTCGTAATCAGCGCGAGCGATCTGAAAGCCGGCATGAATGCGATCGTCACAGCAGCCGAAGACATTAGGTTAGAATCAGAATTCAGCGCAACACAGATAGCAGTTACTCAATAATACTAATTCGTATATTCGTTCGTATTCGTAATTCGTAATAAATATGGATCAAGCTTTGGCCTTTATCAATAGCATCAATTGGACCACGCCCAGCTGGGATCTGTTTGTTTTCCTGTTTTTCATTGTCGGTTCTCTGCTTTATGGCTTTTCTCTGGGCCGCGACCGCATAATCGTCATCCTTGTTTCCATTTACATGGCTTTGGCCGTGGTCGGCAATGCACCGATCTTGCGCCAACTGAATTTAGCCTTCCATATAAACGACAGCATGGTTTTGCGCATCTCGTTTTTCTTCAGCGTGTTCGTCGTGTTGTTCTTCTTGCTTTCCAGGAGCGCGCTCTTAAAAACAATCGGCGAAAACTCAGTGGCTGGCGCTTGGTGGCAAGTAATCTTATTCAGCATACTGCAAGTCGGCTTGCTAATCAGCATTACGCTGACTTTATTGCCAGCTGAGATTTTGAATAACTTCAGCTACACGACCCAGCAGATTTTCATCAGCGATTGGGGCCGCTCAGCCTGGCTTATACTTCCGATCATCGTGATGGCTCTTGGCCCGAAAAAGGCCAGGCCGCCAGCGATGATGTAGACCTAACTCACTCCCCTCACATATCGTTCGGTACTCTCTCTTGCAATCAAGAGAGAGTTTAGTATTTGAGCGTTATTACGTACACGCCTGATTCGACCCGTGTGCTAATTAATTAAAGTCCTTCCCTTGGTGTAAGGGAAGGACAGACTTATCGTCCTCGGTCAAAGGTAGCGAACTGGGACGATAAGTCAGGATGAGTTAGTCCTGTACGCTAAATCCCCTCTTTCCTCAAATCATCTAAAATTTTCTTTTGCTCCTTTGTGAGCTTTTTTGGTATCTCAGGCATGATGGTGACCAAGTGATCGCCGCGGCCAAAGCCGTTTAGGACCGGGACGCCTTTGTTTTTTAATTTAAAAATTGTACCAGCTTGCGTGCCGGATGGAATCTTTAATGTGACTGGTCCGTCAACAGTATTGATATCGATTTCGCCGCCTAAGACGAGCAAACTGAAAGACACGTGCACAGTCGAGAGTACGTCCCATTCGTCGCGCGTAAACTCAGCATGGGCTTTGACGCGGACTCGCACATATAGATCGCCTGGCTTGCCAGCGCGGCCAGCATATTCGCCTTCGTTGCTCATACGCACTGCTTCGCCATTGTTGATGCCTGCCGGGATCTTGAAATTCAAAGTGTTCTCGCGCTTTTCCAAACCAGTGCCATTGCAATGCTTGCACGGCTTCTCGGCTTTTTCGCCAACGCCGTGGCAATCCGGGCAAGTCACGACAGTATTGATCGTGCCCAGCATTGTCCTTTGCGCTTGCTGGACGCGGCCTTTTCCTCCGCACAGGGCGCATTGCACGACCTTGGAGTCTTTCTCAGCGCCAGAGCCTTCGCAGACTGAGCAGGCAGATGTCTTGTAAAGCTTCAGAGTCTTATCAACGCCAAAAACAGATTCCAAGAAGTCTATCTGTACTTCTGTTTCAATATCATTGCCGCGTTTTTGTTTTGGCCCGCGTCCGCCCCCAAAACCAAACATGCCGCCCAGGATGTCGCTGAAATCACCCAAATCATCCATGTTGATATTGAATCCGCCACCCTGGTTAAAATCAAAACCGCCGAACCCACCAGGGCCGCCCATTCCGCCTTGCTCAAAGGCCGCTGACCCGAACTGGTCATACTTTGTGCGCTTGTCTTTGTCGCCCAGCACCTGATAAGCCTCGTTAATATCCTTGAACTTCTGTTCATTGCCGCCTTCCTTATCAGGATGATGCTCGTGGGCCAAACGCCTGTAAGCTTTCTTTATCTCGTCTTCGGATGAGCCTTTCTCAACCCCGAGAATTTTATAATAGTCTTTGGGCATTATTTCTTCTCTTCAGTCGTTGGCTTTGTCTCGTATCTCAATTTTTCCCATTGCTCAAGCGTCTTCTGCAAGGTCGTGATCAAGTCGCGGGCTGTGAAGTGATCCATGAAGATGCGCGACACGAGTTGGGCCTGGTTTACGCCGTGGGCATTCACGTGGCTCAAGAAATCAATGACCACGTCGCGTTCTTGGGACGTGACGCTCATGGCATTGGCATAACGGCCTTTCAAATCCTTAGGATCTGCATTGACTGTTATTTGGTGCTGAGGCTGTTGTTCGGGCATAGATGAAACTCACAACTGACAACTTACAAGAGTAACTTAGACGCTCTTGTCAGTTGTAAGTTGATAGTTGTTAGTAAATTATTGCTTCTCTTGGAACTCTCCTTCTTTCGGCTCTTCCTTTTTTTCTTCCTGCGCTTTTGCGTCAGCTTCTCCTGTTGTCTGCTTACTGTCGTCTGCCGTCTTCTGCTGTTGATACATTGCTGCGCCGACTTTTTGCGCGACTGTGGCTAACTCATCCGCGGCTTTTTTGATGGCTTCCACGTCTTCAGAATCTTTCAGCTTTTTCAAAGCTTCAAGCTTTTCCTCAGTTGCCTTCTTGTCTTCAGCATTGACCTTATCTGCCGCTTCCTTGAGCATCTTCTCAGTCGTGTACACCATGGTCTCGGCCATGTTGCGCGTTTCAATCAGCTCTTTGCGCTTTTTGTCCTCTACTGCATGCGTCTCGGCATCCTTTTTCATGCGCTCAACTTCTTCTTTGGACAAACTGGTCGTGGCTGTAATCGTGATCTTAGCCTCTTTGTTCGTGGCCTTGTCCAAAGCTTTGACATTCAAGATGCCGTTCGCGTCTATATCGTATGCAACCTCAATCTGAGGCACGCCGCGCGGAGCCGGAGGAATGCCAGAGAGCGCAAACCTGCCCAAAATCTTGTTGTCGCCGGCCATTTCGCGTTCGCCTTGCAAGACAACGATTTCAACCGTGGTCTGGCCGTCAGCGGCTGTTGAGAAGATTTGGGTCTTGGAAGTCGGGATGGTCGTGTTGCGTTCGATCAGCTTGGTCATGACTCCGCCCATGGTTTCCAAACCAAGCGACAATGGAGTGACATCCAAAAGCAAGAGCTCACCTTTGATGTCGCCCTGCATGTTGCCGGCTTGCACTGCTGCGCCAATGGCCACGACTTCGTCCGGGTTCACGCTGATGTTCGGCTTTTTGTTGAAAAACTTTTCGACTGTCTGCTGGACCAAAGGCATGCGTGTCATGCCGCCGACGAGAATCACCTCATTGATGTCTGATGTGCTGAGCTTGGCATCAGCCAAAGCTTTGCGGCACGGCTCTAATGTCTTCTCAACCAAGTCGCTCACCAATTCTTCAAGCTTGGCGCGCGTAAGCTTGATCATCAAGTGCTTGGCACCGCCAGCGTCCGTGGCAATGAAGGGCTGGTTCAATTCGGTTTCCATTGTCGTGGACAATTCGATTTTGGCTTTTTCAGCCGCATCCTTGATGCGCTGGAGCGCAATCGGATCTTTGGACAAATCCAAGCCTTCTTGTTTCCTGAATTCATCGATCGCCCATTTGATCAAAATCTGGTCAAAGTCGTCGCCGCCCAAATGCGTATCGCCGTTCGTGGCTTTGACTTCGACTGTGTTCTGCGAAGTTGTCGCATCATAAGCGACCTCTAGGACTGATACATCGAATGTACCTCCACCGAGATCGTACACCACGATTTTCTCGTCTTTCTTGCGGTCAAAGCCATAAGCCAAAGCCGCGGCTGTCGGTTCGTTGATGATGCGTTTTACGGTCAAGCCTGCGATTTCGCCAGCGACTTTCGTGGCTTGGCGCTGGGCATCATCAAAATAAGCCGGGACTGTGATTACAGCTTCAGTGAT